>SFNM01000083.1 GCA_004552725.1 Bacteroidales bacterium
CTTTTTACTGAAAGCTGCTACTAACGACTCATAAATCTACCCTTAATCGTGTATTGGATGATAGTTGCGGATTTTAGGTATAGTTTAATTTTTTGGCGTATAGGCCATTTTTTATGGGCGTATGGGACACATTTGAGATTTCACTCACACTTTATCACCAAAATTTTGGATGTGGCATTCGGCAATGCGGTTTTACAACGCCTTCCAATCAACCGACGTCATGCGGAGGCTGTATCGACTCTAACCGCTCAGTTCATTTGAACAGGTGGGTGGTAAATTCGATGAGGTACTTGCGCCAATTCGACCACAAATGGCCGCGCGATGACTCATACCAATGATAATCCAATCCGGCGGCTTTCAATCGCGCTGTAATGGCACAGTTCGACGGATAAAGCACATCGGCTACACCGCAAGCCACGAAATAATATTTCACTCCTTGCTCGGCTTGGGCCGCTAATTTGGCGTCGAGGTTGACATAAGCCGGAAGAGTCATATCTACGTTTGAAAAGTCAACTCCGGCAGAGAATAATCCCACATAATCGAACATCGCAGGATAATTTGCGGAAATGAACATGGCATGGAAGCCGCCCATCGACAGCCCGGCCACGGCGCGAGCGGATTTTTCGGCCACGGTGCGATAACGAGTATCGATGAAGTTGACAATTTCCGGAAATGAGAGTTCGAAAATACCATTTTTATATGCGCCCGGGATTTGATTGGTGAGGCGAGGGCGGAAATCGAGGTTGATGTCGGTTTCGCCCGGGGCGGCGGTGGTGGATATAACACCGTTGGGCATCACCACAATCATTGGTTGTATTTTACCTTGAGCAATGAGGTTGTCGAGGATACGAACCACGCGTCCGGATTGTATCCAGGCTGTTTCATCGCCACCGGAGCCGTGGAGCAGGTATAGCACCGGATAGCGCGTTGCCGATTGCTCGTAGCCGGCCGGGGTATAGATGGTGATGCGGCGGTCGGCGTTGGTAGCCGCGCTGTGATACCAAGTGGCGGTTACGGTGCCGTGGGGCACATTGTGCACTTGAAAGTAGTTGGCCAACTCGCCGGGCACGAAGAAGTAGTTGTAATTATTGGCCACATCGCGGTAAAGATATGGATTTGCGGGGTCGGTGGTGGTACAGCCGTCGATTGCTACTCGGTAGGTGTACATATCCGATGGCAGGGCAACGGTTGTGGCGCTCCACACGCCGTCGGCGCCTTTTACCAAGGTGCAATGGCCATTGTCGGCCTCCCAATCGCCGTTGACGACGACCTGTGCGGCCTCGGGAGCCTTGATGTTGAATGTAACGGAGCCGTCGGCATTTACTACCGGGGAGGCGAGTTCACCGGAGCGTGAGTTGATGTTTTGCTGAGCGAAAGCGGTGCCACAGATGGCAAGGGCGCCTATCAGAAAGAGGTGTCTCATAATCAGTTTTCGATTCTAAGGTTAGTGCCGTTGAGTTTGCGATATAAGTCGAGGGCATATACGTCGGTCATGCCGCTGAGGTGATCTAGCACCGCCTGGATTTTGCCGTAGACGGTTGGGGCGGCGGTGTCGTATTGGCCCGGGAATTTGGCCAAGAGAAGTCGGGAGTAGTTGAGCGATGGGTTGAGCACCGCGTTGAGCAACTTTTCGAGCAGGAAAGTGATGATGCGATTGCCGGCGATTTCGATGTCGACTACATCGGAGTAGCAATAGATTTTGCGCCAGGAAATGTCGTTGCAATGCTCGTATGCAGCGCGCTCGCGTTCAGGAATAAACTTTAGCAATGGACCGGGCATTTCGCCACTCAGTATCTCCTGCTCGTGGTCGAGGAAGGTCTGGGCGCAGCAGCGGGTGAGGGCTCCGATTACCGCCGAGCGCAAGTAAGCAATTTGCTCGTTGGGGTCGTCGACGCGACGCATTATCATCTCGGTGCGGTTGCGGCGCTCGTCGGGCAGGAAGGCCAAGAATGCTTCGATTACCTCGTTGGTTGTTAGGATTTTAAGGCGATGAGCATCTTCGATGTCCATCACTTCATAACAGATGTCGTCGGCGGCTTCGACAATGTAAACCAACGGATGCCGCGCCCAGCGATAGGTGCCTTCGGGCGACGGTAGGCGCAAAACACCCAATTCGGCGGCTACTTTGGCAAAATCTTCACACTCGGAGTCGAAAAAGCCGAACTTATTTTTGGTGGCGAGCGACGAGTCGAAAGGGTATTTTACTATCGAGGCCAAGGTGGAGTATGTCATGGCAAAGCCCCCTTTGCGACGGCCACGGAACTGGTGGGTAAGCAATCGAAATGCGTTGGCATTGCCTTCGAAATGAGTGAGGTCGCTCCATTGACGAGCGGTCAGATGCTCTTGCAAGGCTGCGCCCGCGTTCTCGCTGAAGAAGGTGGAGATGGCTTTTTCGCCTGAGTGACCAAAAGGCGGATTGCCCAAGTCGTGGGCCAAGCAGGCGGCAGCCACGATGTCGCCGATATGGGCAAAGGCTTCGGCAAGTTCGGGATAGCGACGCGCCAACTCCACTGCCACGTCGGCTCCCATCGAACGGCCCACACATGACACTTCCATAGAGTGTGTAAGGCGATTGTGCACGAAGATGCTTCCGGGCAGCGGGAACACTTGCGTTTTGTTTTGAAGACGGCGGAAAGGCGAAGAGAAGACCAATCGGTCGAAGTCGCGCCGGAAATCGGTGCGTATCGCGCTTTTATTGGGGTCGTGATAGTCTTCCAAGCCGAAGCGTTTGTCGCTGATGAGACGCGACCAATCCATGAGAGCCATAATATATTAATGTGTAATTAAACGGGCCTATGAAGCCTTGGCGGCTGCATAGGCCCGATGATATGGGGAATGGTTATTTAGGATTATTCACCGAAAGCAGCCACGAAGGTGAGGCTGTAGTTTTCAACCTTGTTGTCGCCGCGGAGCAAGTTCACAATGTAGTTGGAGTTGCCCAAATTGCGCATATTGCCCAAGTTGAGGTTGCGGTTGAATTGGTTGGAGTATTCTTCGAAGGTGTAATCGCGGCCTTTGTTGTCTTCGCTGTTCACAACGAAAACCACCACGGCATTTTTGCCTTTGACGGGGCCAACCACTTGTTTCAAGGGAGCGGCAGCCACTTGGCCTTGGAGCAGAGATTCGCCGAAGCCGATGGTGGCGAGCATGGGCGCGTTGAAGATAGCGTCGCCGGATTGCACTTCTACACCCATTGCTTTGGCGTAACCGTTGATATCAGATGCTTTGCCTGAGTATTGGTCGATGAGTTTGCGAGCCTTGGCGTTGTTGAGAGCCAGAGAGTTGATGTGGTCGGCAATCATGGGGCAGTTCCAGGGGAGGTAGTCATCTTCGAAGATGCCGGTCACGGCCACGGTGAGCAGATAAGTTTGCTTGTTGTCTTGGTAAACGGGCATCACTTGACCTTGCTTGGCTTCCATAATCCATTTGATTACGGGGCGGCAGTCGTTGCAATCGCCACCAATCATAGGAGTGGAGTTGCCAACCATGCCTTTGAGGATTGTGTAGCCTTGTTCGGCAGCGCCTTCGGCGAAAGCGTCAGCGGAAGAGTGGCTTGAAACGTAAGTATTGAGGTCGGTGGAGAGTTTGGTGATGGTTTCGTTGGAGGGGTCAACAGTGAAGTCGATGAGGGCGATGTCGTACACAGCCACGGGGTTGTGGCGGCTGTTGATGCGGTAGAGCGATTGTACGGGAGCACCTTGCACGGTGTCGGTGAGGATGAAAGTTTCACCTACAGCGCGGTTTGTGAGAGCGTCTTTGATGTTTTCGGGGATGCCGGGAGCCACTAAAGAAGCCCAGATAGAGTCTTGACCTTGCACGCCGTCTTCTTTGAGAACTTCAGCGATGGCGGTGCCGGCGTTAACGCGAGCGTAGATGCTGTCGAGGTTGCCTTTGTCGGTGCGACCCAAGAATGAAACGTTCACAGAGTCGATACCGGTGGTGCGTTCGATTAGTTTCACTAAATTGTAGTTGTCGCCAACGTGTTTTGAAACTACGGCAGAGCCAACAGTGGCGGAGTCGAGGAATGCTTTCACGCCTTTGTCGTTGATTTGTGCGTAGGTAGCGGAGTAGCGGTTCACTACGAAGCGGCCGTCGGCGCTGATGCCGTCGGTGCCGTTGGAGTTTTTAAGAGCCACGAGAGCGTCTTCCACTGCTTGTTGGCCTTCCATGCGGTCTTGAGCGGAGGGTTCGATGCGCACCATGATGTAGTCGATGGAGCGCATGGGTTCTTGGATGCGGAAGTCGGCTTTGTTTTCGTTCCAGGCAGCCATACGGTCTTCGTCGGTCACTTGCACGTCTTCATCTTTCACGGTGTTGAGGTTCACCATAGCGTAAGAGATGTGGCGAGTGGTAGCAACGTCGTTGAAGAGGTTCTTGGCGTCGAGTTGGTTGGCGGTGAAGAGGCCCATCATCAATTCAGCGAATTTTTCGCTGAGGATTGCTTGTTCCACTTGTTGCTCAACCGAAATCCAATATTGTTTGAGTTGAGGGCCGGCTTCAGCGGGGAGGCCGTATTTGGTGGGATTTGAGATAGCGTCGAACACGGAAGCACCGTTGGGAGTTGGGATGCCGATGCTTTGCGACAGTTGAGCGATGTATTGCACGGCAGCGGGGTGAATGTTAGCGCCGGTGAGGGCTGCGGAAAGTTCGCTGTCGGTAACCACCAAGCCGAGTTTTTCGTATTCCTTGCGGAGGAGTTGCTCTGCCAGCAGGTCGGTGATGGCTTGCTGAGCCATTACGTCGGCGTTGGTTTGGCGGGTTGAGTTCTGTTGTTGCTCAGCCAAAGCGTTTACGCGGTTTTGATAATCTGTGTAATCTACTTTTGCGCTACCGGCTTGTGCCACAGTGGTGCCGGTGCCGAAATAAGTGCGACCCGAGGTGAGGAAGTCACCAAGGATGAATGCCAACAGTGCCACAATGATGATAATGAAAAGCAGCACTGATTTGCTTCGAATTTTTTCGAGAGTTGCCATTGAAATATTGTAGTTTTTAAATTATTTATCGAATTAACGCGCAAAGATACGTAAAAATCCCCAAATATGAAAATATTCGGGGGAAAAACGCTCTTTTGGCGGTGTTTTTGTCAAAAAATGAAAGCGAAAACGGCTGTAAGAGTCCGTTTTGTGGCTATAGAAAAGCATTATGTATGTATCCCAAGATGATAATTCCGCAGGTGACGGAGCCGAAGAAAATCCAAATCAGTCGCCAAGTCATCACCTTCTTGAGCATAGTGGCTTCAGGCAGTACCATTATTAATATAAATATTGAAAGTAATTGTTTCATGTGTTTGTTATTTGGCAAATTACGAACAATTTTTCATTTCACCAAATCTTCATGCGAAAAATCCAAAAAAAGTGCGCAGGATTGGGAAATTATTCGTAACTTTGCACAATTCTTGAGAAACGATGACAGACGCAACTCCTACATTGTACTTGTTTCCGGTGCCGATGGGCGATAGTCCCGTCGAGGCCGTACTGCCCACGCGCAATATCGCGTTGTTGAGCACGTTGAAGTATTTTGTGGTGGAAAATGTGCGCTCGGCGCGACGCTTTTTGCGCGCTGCGTGTCCGGAAATTGTGATTGACGATTTGGAATTTACCGAACTGAGCGAGCACACTCCCTCGTCGGAGGTTGAAGCAATGTTGGAGCCTATGCGTCAAGGGTTTAGCATCGGAGTGGTGAGCGAAGCCGGCTGTCCGGCAGTGGCCGACCCCGGAAGCGACTTGGTGGCAGCCGCGCAGCGTCGAGGTTATCGAGTAGAGCCATTGGTAGGCCCATCAAGCATCATTTTGGCGCTGATGGGTTCCGGTTTCAATGGCCAGAACTTCGCTTTCCGCGGCTATTTGCCAATTGAGCAGAAACAACGCACCGGCGCTATACGGCGCATGGAGCAAGAGTCCGGACGCAATCATCAAACGCAGATTTTTATTGAGACACCTTATCGCAACAATCGTTTGATTGCCGAGTTGGCCTCAACGTTGGCTCCCGACACTTTGTTGTGCGTGGCATCCGACATCACTTGCTCGCGACAAAGCATCGTGACTTTGCCGGCGGCCAAATGGCGTACTCGCACTTACGATTACGCCAAAATTCCCACAATTTATTTAATCTATCGATAAAAAGCAATGGCACAGCGACATCACCGACGTTCAACTCGCCCTATCGAGGACTTGCCCAGCCTGTTTGAGGCTCCCGCGCAGGAGCCGCAGCAGTCGTTCGAGGGTAAGGCCGCATCGGCGAGCGCCAACGAACTCGATGAGTATATTGTGCCATCGAAATATGCCACACGCCGTCCGCAGTTGCGCTTCATCTCCTTTGGCTCGGGTAGCAGTGGCAACTGCAGTTATGTTGGCACCGAGGATTGCGGTCTGCTGATTGATGCCGGAGTCGACAACAACTTCGTCACCAAGGAGTTGGCACGCAACGGCATCGACATCTCCACCATCCGCGGAATACTGCTCACTCACGACCACGGCGACCATGTGCGCTACAGTTATGCAATCCTGCGCCGTAATCCGGGCATGAAATTGTATTCCACTATCAAATGTTTGGAAGGAATTCTGCGCCGACACAATATTTCGCGCCGCATCAAAGATTACCACGTGCCCATCTTCAAAGAGCACGAATACCGCTTCGACGACATATTGGTCACCCCGTTTGAAACATCGCACGATGGCACCGATAATTGCGGCTTCTTCTTCACTTTCGAACACACCCACTTCGCCATCGCCACCGACACCGGCATCATCACCGAACGCGCCGACTTCTACTGCCGTCAAGCCAATTCGCTGATGATTGAAGCCAACTACGACGACGAAATGCTGGCTACCGGACGATACACCGAACATCTCAAAGCCCGTATTCGTTCGAATACCGGACATTTGGAAAACCGTACCACCGCCAACTACTTAGCTCAAATATACACTCCCCAACTCAAGCAGGTATTCCTATGCCACTTGAGCGAGGATAACAACACGCCGGAAACCGCAGAAGTGACCATCTGCAACGCATTGCGCACCATCAACGTGCGTCCGGCTCCTTCCTCGGCCGAAATACCGGCCGGCACCGTCTACATTAAAGCCTTACCTCGCTTCCGCTCCTCCGACCTCTACATCCTCTAATCTGCACACTACGCGATGAGAAACCTATTTGGTGATGAAGATTTCATGAAATTTCAGTTCCCAGCACCGCAATACTTGGGAGCCAAATTTGTGCATCGCTCTTGGATAGCGCAGTATATCCCGGAGAGCGCATCAGTGGTATTGGATGCATTCGCCGGCTCGCAATCTATAGCATACATGATGAAACAGCTTGGTAAACAAACGATTACCAACGACTTTTTAAGTTTCAACAGCAAAATAGGTAAGGCCTTGATTGAAAATGGGTCGGAGATACTCACCGACGAAGACATCACCATCCTTTTCTGCGACAACAGCGCACCCGATGAGTTCAACTTAATGGAGCACCTCTTCTCCAACCTGTTCTTCAGCCGCGAAGAGGCCGCATTTATCGACAGTTTTCGTAGCAACGTGTCACATCTGTCATCGACTTTCAAACAAGACCTCGCATTCACCGTAATGTGTCGTAGCCTCACCAGAAAGGTTACAATGGGACATTTCGCTCACACTCAAGCACTTGCTTACGCTGCCGACCCGGCCAGAATCAAGCGCAACCGCAGCCTGATTCGTCCGATTAAAGATATTTTCATGGAGTTAGTTCCACAATACAACGCTGCCGTGTTCGATAATCGAATGACGAACATCAGCTACAACGAAAACATCTTGGAACTCCTGCCGAAAATTACCGGGGTCGACTTAGTATATTTCGACCCTCCATATTGCAATAGTCATGCCGACTATCAATCGTTCTATCACCTGCTCGAAACATTCGTAATGTATTGGAAGGACAAGGAATTTGTCAACGGCACCAAGCGCTACGAGCCAAAACGCTACAGCGGCTTCGACAAAAATAGCGAAGCGCTGAAAAATTTGGAGCGACTATTCTCGCTATCTACCCACATACCCTACTGGTTGATAAGCTACAACGACCGCAGCTACCCGGATATCACCACCATGATTTCCATGATCAAACCACACCGCAAAGTTGAGGTCAAAACCAAAGAATACTCTGCCGGACGCGGCGGCAAAGGTAGTGTAGCCGGCAGCAACGAAGTGTT
>SFNM01000084.1 GCA_004552725.1 Bacteroidales bacterium
CTCAAATCCGACAAATAATTAGTCGCTGTTGGCTCTTTTCGTCTGCATACTACAACCTCTTTCGCGTTTTTCAGAGCGCAAAAGTGATACGGTTGGGCGAAAAGTTGGCGTAAAATAGTGCAAATACCGATTTTTTTTTCTACCTTTGTTGGCTAAACTAATTTATACCTTAAACATGCAGATGAAACGCATTCTTGTACTCTCCTCAATCCTTATGGCGATATGCGCCATAAGTGCACGGGCCGAATACCCGGCCGGTTATTATAAATCGCTCGAAGGCAAATCGGGCGAAGAACTCAAAACGGCCGTACATAATTTGATACGCAATTTCACCTTAGTGTCATCATACAATGACTTACCTCGCTATTTCCAGCGCACCGACGTATACCCCGGCACCAACCGCTGGTGGGAAATGTACTCCGACGAAACGTTCTACCTGCCGAGTTTCAAAGGCATGAACCGCGAGCACTCCTTCCCCAAAAGCTGGTGGGGCGGCTTGACCAACGTCAGCGCTTACGTCGACCTCAACCACCTCTACCCCTCAGAGGCCGATGCCAACATGGCCAAGAGCAACTATCCGTTGGGCGAAGTCGACCGCACCGAAGCGCTCAAATTCGACAACGGCGTATCGACCGTGGGCTATCCCGTGGCCGGCCAGGGCGGCGGTTGCCAATGGGTGTTCGAACCCGACGACCGCTACAAGGGCGACTTTGCGCGCACTTATTTCTACATGGCTACTTGCTACACCGACCTCACTTGGAAATACACCTATATGGTAGCCAACAACAATTACCCCACCCTCAATGGCTGGGCATCAAAGATGCTGCTCCGTTGGGCGGCCGATGACCCCGTCGACGACAAGGAACTTGACCGCAACGACGTGGTTTACAGCATCCAAAACAACCGCAACCCGTTTATCGACCTGCCCGAATTGGCCGAATACCTCTGGGGCGACAAGGCCGGCCAACCGTTCAAAATCACCACCGGCGGCGGCAGCGGCTCCGACCAGCCCACCGGCGACCCCGTGCTCATCACCCCCACCCAGGGCATGAGCGTGGACTTCGGCGAAATTGCCCTCGGCCAAAGCGCCAAAGCCGAACTCTTCTTCCGCGGCGAAAACCTCACCGGCTCGCTCGATTTGGTAATCACCGGCACCGACAAGGCCGCCTTCTCCATACCCTCCAACTCACTGAAAGCCACCTTGGTAAACCGCACCGAAGGCACCTCATTGGTCATCACATATACTCCCGCAGCCATCGGCGAGCACTCCGCCAAACTCATCATCAGCGAAGGCGGCATCACCGGCTCGCGCGGCATCGTCCTCTCAGGCCAATGCTTGGCCGTGCCATCACTCTCGGCTGTCACCGCCACTGCCGCCTCCGATATCGAAGCCGATTCCTACCGCGCCAACTGGACTCCCGTGGCCGGCCAAGAAGTGGACTATTGGATTGTACACCGCACCATCTACCGCGGCAATACCGTTGATACTGAAGATATTATCGCCGAAGAATCCGGCATCATCATCGACGGATTTGCCGACAGCGACAGCGAAAGCTACACCGTGCAAGCCTCGCGCTTGGGCTACCTCTCGCCGCTGTCGAACGTGGTGTTTGTGGAACACGCAGGCATCACCGGCATCGAAGCCGAACAAGGCTTGGTGGTGGAAGGTTACGAAGGTTGCTTGCGCTTCCTATGTAGCGCTCCCCAAACCAATGTGCGCATCTTCAGCGCCTCCGGTGCTGAAGTGATGCATATCGACCAAATCCGCAACAATTTACACATAGATATAACCCCGGGCGTGTATATGGTAGTCAGCGACCAGTGCCGCCGCCCGGCAAAAGTATCTGTAAGATAACCATTTAGCACTATGCTCAACCTAACTCCGCTCCTTCGGCCCTACTTCGCCGCGCGATGCCGCGCATCGCGCCGATGGTACACTCGCGCCGGAGCGGAGCAAGCGCAGCGCCGCGTGCTGGACTTCCTGCTGCGTAAAGCGGCATCTACCGCAATCGGACTACGCTATAATTTCCCGGCCATCAGGTCGGCAGAGGCTTTTGCCGAGGCCGTGCCGGTGATGTCCTATCCCGAATTGCGCTCCGACATCATGCAGATGGTGCAAGGCCGGAGCAACGTGCTGTGGCCGGGTCGGTGCAAGCGGTTTGCCCAGTCGTCGGGCACCTCCGATGGCAAGAGCAAGTACATCCCTATCACCGGCGAGTCGTTGCGACTCAATCACTATTGCGGGGCATCCGACGTGGTGGCTCATTACCTGAATATCTACGGCCAAAGCTGCCTGTTCGGCGGCAAGACATTCATTCTCGGCGGCAGTTTCGCCAACGAGGTGAGCGATTTGCCGGCCGACGTGCGCGTAGGCGATTTATCGGCCAACCTTATCGATGCTATCAACCCGGCGGTTGAACTCATGCGCGTTCCGCGCAAGAACGTGGCCTTAATGGCCGACTGGCATCAGAAGTTGCCGGCGCTGGTCGAAGCCGCTATCAACCAAGATATTACAAACATTTCCGGCGTGCCGTCGTGGTTTCTCACGGTGCTTCGCGAGGTGCTCAAACGCACCGGTGCTGACCATATCCACCAAGTATGGCCCCACCTGGAAGTGTTCTTCCACGGCGGTATTGCCTTCGGCCCTTATCGCCAACAATACGACTCCATCATCGAGCCGGAACGTATGCGCTATCTCGAAACATACAACGCATCGGAGGGCTTCTTCGCAGTGCAAGACACTCCAGCAGGCCGTTCGATGTTGCTACTGCTCGATGTGGGCGTATACTACGAATTTGTGCCATTGGACCAAATCGATATGCCACATCCGCGCGCGCTCACAGCCTGGCAAGTGGAACCGGGCGGCGTTTACGCGTTGATTATCAGCGCGTGCAACGGCTTGTGGCGATATGCCATCGGCGACACAGTGCGCGTCGACTCGGTGGAGCCGCTGCGCATCACCATAGCCGGACGCACTCACAGTTATATCAACGCCTTCGGCGAAGAATTGATGGTTCACAATGCCGACGCAGCCATCGCAGCCACTTGCACCAAAATGCACTGCGCCGTAGCCAACTACACCGCCGCCCCGGTGTTCGCCACCTCCGCCTCCAAAGGCTGCCACCAATGGCTCATCGAATGGGCCACAAAGCCCATATCGGTTGAAGAATTTGCCGCCGAACTCGACCGTCAACTCTGCGCCGTGAACTCCGACTACCAAGCCAAACGCAGCGGCTCGATTTTCCTCGACTGCCTGCAAATCGTCTCCGCCCGCCACGGTCTGTTCGACGACTGGCTCGCCTCCACCGGCAAACTCGGCGGCCAGCGCAAAATTCCGCGCCTCAGCCCCTCCCGCACCCTCATCGAATCAATGCTATCCTTCAATAAATAAATGACCTATGAGTAAACGTGTTTATCTGTTTTTTATAGCAATTTGTGTGGCGCTGACATCGTTGGCGCAGCAACCTAAGTATATTTTTGTGTTTATCGGCGACGGTATGGGCATTTCGCCGGTGCAAGCGGCCGAAGCCTACAACCGCGAGGTATTGGCCGACGGCACTTCGCTCACTATGCTCCAATTCCCGGTGGCCTCAATGTGCCAGACCTACTCGGCCTCCAACCCCATCACCGACTCGGCAGCCGCCGGCACCGCTATCGCCACCGGAAGCAAGACCCGCAATGGGATGTTGGGCATGGATGCCGACACTGTGGCCGTGGCTTCTATCGCCGCCCAACTCCACGAGATGGGCTACGGCGTGGGCATTTGCACCTCGGTATCGGCCGACGACGCCACTCCCGGTGCGTTCTATGCCCACGTGCCTTATCGCAAGTTGTACGACCAAATCGACCTCGATGCCGCTCGCAGCGGATTCGAATTTATAGCCGGGGCCGGTATGCACTCGCTGGTAGATGCCGACGGCAACCCCACCGAAGCGCTACAACTGATGCATCGCAACGGCATGGAAGTGTACTACGGTCCCGAGGCCATCCCTACTATCAACGCTCGTAGCGCAGTGCTCCTTAATCCGCAAGGCACACCCGATTGGAACATCGGCTATGTGATTGATGGTCATGAGGGACGCCTCACTCTGCCTCAAATCACCGAAACCTGCTTGAAGCACCTGCAAAGTGTGTCGCCCGACCGCTTCTTTATGATGGTGGAAGGCGGCAGCATCGACCACGCGCTCCATGCCAACGACGGCGGCACCGCCATCCGCGAAATCATCAATTTCGACAATGCGCTCAAGGTGGCATATCAGTTCTATCTGGAGCATCCCACCGAAACGCTCATCGTCGTTACGGCCGACCACGACACCGGCGGTATGTCGCGCTGTCACTCTTCAATCGGCCTGAAATGTCCGCTCCGCGCTTTCGATTATCAGCACGCATCAAAGGAAGAATTCAGCGACCAATGTAAAGCCATGTTGCGCGACCGCCGCTTCTACACCTGGGACGATATGAAGCAAATCCTCACCGAAAAATTCGGTCTTTTCGACGCTATCCCCGTAGACGAGCAAGCCGAACAAACGTTGATGGATATGTTCACCTCCACTTTCGAACTACGCAACACCGCCGACCAAGAAACACTCTATGCCAACTTCAACTCATTTGCCGTAGAGGTATTTCGTTTGCTCAACAATGCCGCCGGTCTGCGCTTCACCACCACCTCGCACTCGGGCAATCCCGTGCCGGTGTTCGCTGTGGGCGTTGGCGCTTGGCGCTTTGCTCAGTTCAACAATAACATTGACCTTCCGAACCACATCCGCCGGATTGTGGGAATATCCCGATAACCAAATTACTAACAACAAATCAATTACTTACACATGAAAAAATTCTTTCAAGAGTTCAAAGAATTTGCTATGCGTGGCAATGTGGTCGACATGGCTGTCGGCGTAATCATCGGCGGCGCCTTCGGCAAAATCGTTACCTCGCTGGTAAATGACGTTATCATGCCGGTGGTAGGCGTGCTCACCGGTGGCACATCCTTCACCGACTATAAGTGCGTAATCAAAGAAACATCTGTTGATGCCGCCGGCAACGAAGTGGCCGAAGTGGCTATCACTTGGGGCCAATTCGTGCAAACAGTAGTCGACTTCATCATCGTGGCTTTCTGCATCTTTGTGGCTATCAAACTGATGAACCGCTTAGTGCGCAAAGAGCAACCCAAAGAAGAGCCCGCGCCCGCTGCTCCCGCCGGCCCCACTCAAGAGGAACTGCTCGCTGAAATCCGCGACCTGCTCAAAGCACAAAAGAAATAAGTTCGACAAACAAATTTAACGTAAAAACGTAAACGTTAAACGCGTCTTTAATAGTTCTACGTTTACGTTTTTACGTTAAAAAATTCGCGATTTAAAGATATGCTTCGGCCGATTTTCTTGATTGGATATATGGCGTGCGGCAAAACCACTTTGGGCACCGCCTTGGCAGAGGCGGCAGATGTGGAGTTTGTCGACCTTGACCATCAAATCGAACGCCAATTCGGATGCTCTGTGGCTCAAATCTTCGCCACGCGAGGCGAAGCGGCCTTTCGCTGCGCCGAAGCGGAAACACTCCAAGCATTTGCTGAGCCGAGCGAGCGTCAGCGCATCATTGGTTGCGGCGGCGGCACCCCCTGCCGCGAAGAAAACTTGCAATTGATGCTTCGCTCCGGGCTGGTGGTGCTTCTTCAGGCTAATCGCGAAATCACCTTGCAACGCATACTCGATGCGCCGGGCAAACGTCCCCGTTTCAATGGATTGAACCGAGCCCAAGCCGAGGCTCGAATTGAAGAAGATTTGGCCGCGCGCCAACCTTTCTACAGCCGCGCTCATCGAGTGTTTGACTCATCCGAACTCGACACCGCGGAGCAAATCCATCGAACGGTGGAAAAGTTCATCATTGAATTCGGTTTAACAACCAAATATCCAGCAAAATGACTACAATCCCCACTCCGCTTGAGCAGTTGGCCGACGTGTTGACCCGTCGCAACAAAATCACCCTCGGGGTGCCGTGTAGCGCCGCTCCGGGCGAGCGTCGCTTTCCTCTCACACCCGAATGTGCAGCCATTTTGGCCACACGCGGCATCCAAGTGTTAATAGAGGCCGGCGCCGCCGCGTGCATACACTTTCCGGATGCGGCATACACCCGAGCCGGTGCGCGTGTGGTTGACCGCCGCACAGCCTTCTCTGCCGACATCGTGCTGCATCTGCCGGCCATATCGGCTCAAGATGCGTTGCTTCTGCGCCAAGGCGCCATGCTCATCGGGCTGTTCCATCCCGAACGCCAAACGCCCGCTGCCATCGACATATTGCTGCGTCGCCATATCATAGCCGTAGCGCTCGATTTGGTGACTGACTCGGCCGGACATCGGCCTTTTGCTGATATTTTGGCTGAAATCGACGGTCGCGCCGCCATCGCCCTGGCCTCATCGATGCTTGCCGACCCAATCCACGGCAAAGGCATCTTGGCCGGAGGTATCGCCGGCGTGGTGCCGTGCGAAGTGACCATCATCGGCTCTGGCCTCGCAGCACAGGCAGCGGCTCGCAGCGCCATCGGCTTGGGCGCAACCGTGCGCTTGTTCGACAACGACACCTATCGCCTACGCGAGGCTTGCAATACCCTCGGTGCAGGCGCTGTAATCGCCTCGGCCATCCATCCGCGAGTATTCGCCTCGGCTCTGCACTCGGCCGATATTGTGATTGCCACCCCGACTGATGTTGCCCTCCGCGAAGATATTGACCCTGAACTGCTCAAACGCGGCGTGATAGCCTTCGACCTCTGCGGCAACCCTGCAGCACCGGCTTTTCCCGGCTTGCGGCGTGTGGATTTGGCCTCGGCCTGCGCTTCGGACAACGACCCCGACGCCCCGGTGCGAACATGCTACGTCAACGCCGGTTCGGCCGTGCCACGCACCGCTGCTATGGCCTTGAGCACATCTCTGCTCACTTTGTTCGACCAAATTATCAACCCCGAAAGCGGAGCGGTAAACCTCAGCGAAACCATCACTTGCGCAGTTTACACCTTTATGGGTCGTCCGGTCAACAATGTGATTGCCGACATAGCATCGCGTCGCGCTATCGACATTAATATCTTGCTAAATCTCAGTTGATTATGGCTCAGAAGTTTTACACCGTGTGGGAAGGGCGCGAACCGGGTGTGTACGACAATTGGGACGACTGCGCCGAGCAAGTCGACGGCTTTCCCGGTGCACGTTACAAGAGTTTCAACACCCGCGAAGCAGCAGTGAAAGCATTTCGCGACGATGCCTCGCAGCACATCGGCTTGCTACGCAAACTTGCCGGCCATCGCAACGAAATTGCCGACTACACGGCTATTGCCGACATTCGCCTTGATGCCATTGCGGTCGACGGCGCCTGCTCCGGCAATCCCGGCAAGATGGAATATCGCTGTGTGCGCGTGGCCGACGGAGTGGAAATCTTCCACATGGGGCCGCTGGAAGGCGGCACCAACAACATCGCCGAATACTTGGCCATAATCCATGCGGCTGCATTGCTGAAGAAGCAGGGCAACGCGCTGACACCCATCTACTCCGATTCGCGCACCGCGCTAAGTTGGGTGCGCAAAGGCCGGTCTAACACTACCGTGATGCCCAACGGCCACAACGACAAAGTATTGGAACTATTGCGCCGAGCCGACGCGTGGATGGCAGCCAACCGCATCGCTAACCCGCTGTTGAAGTGGGACACCGATGCCTGGGGCGAAATTCCGGCTGATTTCAATCGCAAGTGACCAGTTTTTCAGGGGCGCCACAGACGGGGCGCTGCCGCGCCGCTCGGCTACCGCCTCGCCACCGAACCTCACCGCGAGCGTGGGCGGCGGTTAGCGGCGGTAGGCTTGCTTTTGGAGGAGGCGTTCGAACTTGCGACGCATGGCGCGGTTGCACTCACCTAATGCAGGCAGGTGGTTGGCGATGTAGGTGATGTCGTCGGCGGTGATTGCGGAGCCTTCGGCGATGTAGGTGCTACTCGTTGAGAGGAGCAGGAATTGTTCGAACACGCGCGAGTTGACCATGGTGCGCACGAATTGGCCGGTGAGCAAAAGGTGGATATATGAGTTGAGCGCATTGCACATGTTGCTGATGTTGGTTCCGGCAAGGAGCGATGCCATGTCGAAGGTGATGTAGCGTGAAGCAATGGTG
>SFNM01000085.1 GCA_004552725.1 Bacteroidales bacterium
TATTGATGTTGTGCTGTTGCTTTTTACTGAAAGCTGCTACTAACGACTCATAAATCTACCCTTAATCGTGTATTGGATGATAGTTGCGGATTTTAGGTAAGAATAATACTTGAAAAAAATACCTCAATCTTAAAAACGTGCCAATAAAATTTGCAAAAAAGAGCAGAAAGACGTAATTTTGCATCATTCTATTGGACAAAAATGCAATTCTCGCAATTTTGTCCAGTTTAGAACTCCCGTTTGTCTTTGGCGATACGGGTAAAACGAAGTACGGCTGTACTTTTAGATGTCAAAATCGATAGGTGATGGAGGTTGAGAAACGATATGATATGCGAAATGGTGCTGAATGTGGCTAAAAATTTGTAACTTTGCGTTGCAATAATATATAAAATATGATAAAAGAAGAAGTGGCCGTTGTGGTGCCAATTTATCGCGACCAACTTAGTGAGTACGAAGAAATATCGTTGCGTAGCATAGTCAATGTGTTGGGCAAATACCCGTTGGTGTTTGTCAAGCCATCCTCGCTCAAATTGGATAAGGTGGGCAGGCTCTTCCCGCAACTTCGAGAAGAGAACTTCGACGCTACCTACTTTGCTAACATTCACGCCTACAACTCATTGATGCTATCGCCGGCCTTTTATCATCGCTTCGACCGCTATCAATATATCCTCATAGCCCAACTCGATACTTTCATTTTCCGCGACGAACTGTATCAATGGTGCGCCAAAGGTTACGACTATGTGGGCGCTCCGTGGATTGTGCGCGACTTCTATCATCATCCGTTTATGCGCTTGTGCTCTGCAATCAAGCGCTTCTACTGTGAACTGACCCACAAACCCAACTCGCAAATCACTGGCAACAAGGTTGGCAATGGCGGCCTATCGTTGCGAAAAGTGGAGTCGCACATTCGAGCCACCGAGCAACTCAGTCACATCGTGGAGCAGTATCTCTGTTACGAAAAGCACCACCTATTCAACGAGGACGTATTCTTTGCGATTGAACCTAATCGCAACGGCCTGCAATTCCGCTACCCCGACTGGATTGAGGCTCTCCAATTCAGTTTCGACAAGCATCCTGCTTACTGCTATAAAAAGACTGATGGGCGCCTTCCGTTCGGCTGCCACGCCTGGAGCAAGAAGCGCATGCTTAAATTCTGGGCTCCCATCATTCTCCATTAACCGACCTAAGTGAAAGATATAGGGTGGTTTTGAGAACGTGGCGTTAGATGTGGAAAGTTGGGGAAATTGCAACAAAATGAAAGAATAAAGCGCTACGAAAGGTAAAAAATCGCGGTTGTTAAGATTTTTTAACTATGGTAGCGATACAATTTTGAGAAATGTGTATTAAATTTGCAGTGCTAAAAATGACATCGCCAAAATATCGGGTGTATAGATGAGACTACCTAACGTTCTCCAATAACCCATGTACTATCCATTTTCAGAACTCGTCAAGACTTGACGTTACGGCTGTTGTCATTATTTGGCAGCACATATGCTCATAGCGTTGAGTGACCAAAATTCTGAAAGTTTTAAGGTAATATATAAGTAGCAAAAAATAGTTGTTTTATAGATAATTGTGTATTGAGTACGGGGCGTCGCGACGACAGCCTCGTGCTTTGTTTTTATGGATATTGGCAGTGACGCGCTGAGCACGATGAGTGGCTTTTTTGATATTGAAATGCTAAAAAAGCGAAATTATCATTCTCTTTTGGCATTTTATTGTTAACTTTGTGGTATGAATAAATGTGCTTTTAGAATAGGAAGCGGATTTGATGTGCATCGACTTGTGGAAGGTCGGCGTTGCATCATCTGCGGTGTAGATATACCGAGCGAGCGCGGGTTGCTGGGCCACTCCGATGCGGATGTGGCGCTACATGCGCTGACCGATGCGTTGCTTGGTGCGTTGTCGTTGGGCGATATCGGCCGTCATTTCCCTGATACTGATGCCAAGTGGAAAGGTGCTGACTCGCGAGTGTTGTTGCGAGCAGTAGTGGCTATGATTGCTGAACGTGGTTATAGCGCTGTGAATGTAGATATTACCATTATGGCTCAAGCGCCGAAGATGGCACCGTATATAGAAAATATGCGGGCTAATGTGGCAGCGGACTTGAGTGTGGATATCGACTGTGTGTCGGTTAAGGCTACTACCACCGAGCGGCTTGGATTTACCGGCCGTGGCGAAGGAATAGCCGCTCAGGCTGTGGCTCTTATAACAAAGAACGACGTATGAAAACGCTGTATATTACCGATTTAGATGGTACATTGCTCCACGACGACGCGCAAGTGAGTGAGTTCACCGCGCGCACGCTGAGCGAACTGAGTGAGCGCGGTGCATTGATATCTGTGGCCACGGCTCGCACGCCGGCCACTGTGAGCCGAATTATGGCCGATGTGCATACGTCGGTGCCGATGGTAGTGATGACCGGTGCGGCGATGTGGAGCCCGTTGACTCACACCTTCAGCGATTTGCGGTTGATTGAGCGCGACAGAGTAGACGCATTGCAACGTGTGTTTGCCGCTTCGCCGATTACACCGTTTTGCTACACTTTGGCAGCGGATAGCACCCATCTGGAAGTGTATCATGCAGCTGAAAGCCTTTCGCCTGCCGAACAATACTTTGTGGACTTGCGCAAAAAGTTGAGTTTGAAACATTTCGACCTGCATAGCACCGCGCCCTACGAGGCGTTGAACCGCGTGGCGTTGTTCTTTGCCATTGGTAGCGAGACCGACATCGTGGCGGCGGCTGAAGCGGCCAAGGCTGCAACCGATTGCTATGTGTCGTATTACAAAGACATCTATTTTCCCGACACTTGGCTGCTGGAAATCTTTGCCCATGGAGTGTCGAAAGCCCACGGTGTGACACGATTGCGCCAAATCACCGGCGCAGAGCGAGTGGTGGTGTTTGGCGACAATCTCAACGATATAGCGATGATGCAGCAAGCCGATGAGGCTGTGGCCGTGGAGAATGCGTTGCCGCAGACCAAGGCTGTGGCACATCGAATTATAGGCACGAACAATTCCGATGCCGTGGCACGTTATATACAAGAAGACTTCACCAAAAATAAATAAATAATGGCCGGAAAAACACTCTTTCTGCTCGACGCATACGCGCTGATATATCGTGCATACTATGGTATGCTACGTTCGCCCCGCATTACATCCAAAGGCCTCAATACCTCGGCGGTATTCGGGTTTAGCAACACCTTGGAAGAGGTGTTGCACAAGCAACAGCCCGATTACATTGCAGTATGTTTTGATCCGCCTCATGGGCGCACCTTTCGCCATGAGGCCTACGAACAATACAAGGCGCAGCGCGAAAAGCAGCCCGAAGATATAACTCTCGCCCTTCCATATATAAAGCGACTGCTCGATGCGTACCGCATACCTATGGTGGAGGTGGCCGGCTTCGAGGCCGACGATGTGATAGGTACGTTGGCTACCAAGGCTTCGGCCGAGGGTTTCACCACCTACATGATGACCCTCGATAAAGACTATGGCCAGTTGGTGAGTGAGAATGTGTTGATGTACCGACCATCGCTTGGCGGTCAGGGATTTGAAATTCGCGATGTGAAGGCTGTGACCGAGAAATATGGCATTGAGCGTCCTGAACAAGTAATTGATTTATTGGCACTTGAGGGCGATGCCTCCGACAATATACCCGGCTGTCCGGGAGTGGGCGAGAAGACTGCGGCTAAACTCGTGGCCGAGTTCGGTTCGATAGAAAACTTGCTTGCCAACACCGACCAACTCAAAGGCGCCTTGCAACGCAAAATCACTGAGAATGTCGACAAGATAAAATTCTCCAAATTTTTGGTGACTATACGGCGCGATGTTCCGGTTGAGGTGGATTTGGAAGATTTTAAGCGTCAAGAACCTGATATGCAGGCGCTTGTTGCGCTATATGGCGAGTTGGAATTTCGTTCAAAATTAGCCGCGATGAATGTGACTGCTCCGAACGCGGCTCCCCAGCCTACACAATTATCTCTATTCGACGATAGCATCGACTCTGTAGAGGCTGCTGATACCACATTGGCCGACCTTCATGCTACAATCACCTGTGTAAACACTCCGGAGGAAATCGATGATTTTGCATCGCGGTTGACTAAGTGGGTGGGTGTGGCTATTTCTGCGCCTGAAGAAGATGCGATGACCACACCGTTGCTTTCCTTGGCGTTGGCATCTGAAAATGAAGCAATTGTGGTTGACATACCCGAATTTGAAGCCACCTCCGAACCGATTTTTGCTGCCATTGGGCGAGTGCTGCTCAATCCGGCGATTATCCCGGTGAGCCATGATGTGAAGAGGCTCATGACCATATTGCGACGCTTTGGAGTGAATTTGCACGAGCGCAACGACTACCGCGACACCTCCCTGGCCCATTACCTGCTTTCGTCGGAGAGCAAGCACGAGTTGCAGGCTGTGGCGCTGGCCGAACTGCGTCATCGCACAATCGACAACAACATCCCCGAGCGTGAACGCCGACGCGCCATCCCGTCGGCGGAAGTATTGGGCGAGCGTGCTTTGATAACATTCAAACTTAATACGCATTTTACCTGGCGGATTGAACAAGAAGGCCTTACAC
Source organism: Bacteroidales bacterium (assembly GCA_004552725.1). GTDB lineage: Bacteria > Bacteroidota > Bacteroidia > Bacteroidales > Muribaculaceae > CAG-873. The sequence continues at coordinate 4,582 of SFNM01000085.1, forward strand.
ATTTATATTATGATATAGAACTGCCGTTTGCGGCCGTGCTTGCCGCTATGGAATGGGAAGGCGTGCGCATCGACATTGCCACTTTGCAGGCCATCTCCGACAAACTGACTGCACGACTTGCCACTCTCGAGCAGCAGGCATACGAATTGGCAGGCGGACCGTTCAACCTCAACTCGCCGGCTCAAGTGGGCGAGGTGTTGTTCGGCCGATTGCAAATCGACCCTAAGGCGCGGCGCAATCGCACCGGCTCATGGCAGACCGGCGAAGATGTGCTCGAAAAATATGCTGCCACACAGCCGATTGTGCGTCTGATACTCGACATTCGCGGGCTACGCAAACTGTTGGCCACTTATGTGAATGCTTTACCCAAATTGGTTAATCAGGCTACGGGCAAAATCCATACCACCTTCAACCAAACGGCTACAGCAACCGGTCGCATTTCCTCGGCCAATCCCAATTTGCAAAATATCCCCGTTCGCACCGAAGATGGGCGCGAAATCCGCCGCGCGTTCATCGCCGACCCCGGATGCGTGGTGCTCTCTGCCGACTATTCACAAATCGAATTGCGTTTGATGGCTGAACTTAGCGGCGACCCGGTGATGGTGGAGGCATTTGCCCATGGCGAGGATATTCACCGCTCTACCGCCGCTAAAATCTTCCACGAAGACATTGACAACGTGACTGTGGATCAGCGCCGTATAGCCAAAACGGCCAATTTCGGCATTATTTACGGCATTTCGGCCTTTGGCTTGGCCGAGCGCTTGGGAATACCGCGAGCCGAGGCTCGCACACTTATCGACAACTATATGTCGACATACGCCGGAGTGCAGCAATACATTCATAGCCAAGTGGAGAGCGCTCAAGCCAAAGGATATGTGCAGACGCTGTTCGGTCGCAAACGTTTCTTACCGGATATCAACTCACGCAATGCTACGGTGCGCGGCTTTGCCGAACGCAACGCAGTGAACGCACCGTTGCAAGGGTCGGCGGCCGATATTATCAAAATTGCGATGGTGAACATTTACCGTGAGATGCGTGCACGGCACATGCGCTCGCAAATGGTGATACAGGTTCATGACGAGTTGGTGTTCAATGTCTATCCCGACGAACTCGACCAACTGAAATCGATAGTACGCACCCACATGGAGGGCGCTTACCAAGGTCGTGTGCCTTTGGAAGTGAGCATCGACACAGCCCACAATTGGCTCGAAGCGCATTAAACCTTATGCAAATTTCGAGGTCTAACTACTAAAATTGCATCATTATGGAAGAAAACATCTCCTCCAAAATACCAACACCGGAGAGCGAAGCACAACCCCGGTCGGCGCGTGTAGTAGTGTGCATCTTAGCGTTGCTGAGCACTATTGCCGCCTGGGTATGCACCGCCTACAATGCTCGCGCCGCTATCGCAGTGAGCCTGGTGGCTGTAATACTATCGATTGTGGGAATGAGCAGCGGACGCCGCTGCTTGCGCATCCTCTCCACTACAATGTTGATAGCATCGGCCACCTTGTTGGTGGTAGTCGCTGCCTTTATCATTGCAGTGCTATTGACTATATAAAGCGACCGATGCAAGGCTCCGGTCGCGTGCATTTAATCTTGCAACAAGTCGGGGCGGAGGCGTCGTGTGCGCTCCAGCGCTTGCTCGTGTTTCCACTGCGCAATGCGAGCCTCGTGGCCTGAAAGAAGTATGTCGGGCACACGCCAACCATTGTAATCAGCCGGGCGGGTGTAGATAGGCGGTTCGAGCAAATTATCTTGGAAAGAATCGGTGAGAGCGCTTTGCTCGTCGCCGATAGCGCCTGGAATAAGGCGCACGATGGCGTCGGCAATAATGGCCGCCGGCATTTCACCGCCGGTGAGCACATAATCGCCCACTGAAATCTCGCGAGTAATCAAATGCTCGCGAATACGATAGTCGATGCCTTTGTAGTGGCCGCAAAGGATGATTATGTTTTCGAGCATTGACAATTGATTAGCCATGCGCTGATTGAACACCTCGCCATCGGGAGCAGTGAAAATCACCTCATCGTAATGGCGCTCGGCCTTGAGAGCAGCAATGCAACGGTCGACCGGCTCCACCTGCATCACCATACCTGCATCACCGCCAAAAGGATAGTCGTCGACCTTGCGATGGCGGTTGGTGGTGTAGTCGCGCAAATTGTGCACGACCAATTGAGCCAAGCCCTTGTCTTGGGCTCGCTTTAGGATGGAGCAACCCAGTGGCGACTCCAGCATTTCGGGCAAAACGGTAATAATATCTATACGCATGGAAGTAGGTGTTGGGAAAAATCGAGTACAAAGTTACGGAAAAGAGTCGAAGTAGACAAGCAAGGTTGGTCTAACTATTTGATTCTATTGATTTTTGAATTTGTTGAATAAGAATATCCTTTGGTGGAAGTTCTGTATAGTATTGAGCAACTTTAATACCGGCATCGGCTAATTGCAACAACTCTATTTGTTCTTGGCTACTTTCAGTACATAGAATTAGACCCAAAGGAGGAAGTTCGCCGGGAAGAGTTTCGTATTTTTCAAGCCATCGAAGATATAACTCCATCTGACCTTTATATTGAGCTTTAAAGCGTCCGAGTTTTAATTCAATTGCTATGAGTCGGTGTAATTTGCGATGATAAAATAATAAGTCAAGATAAAAATCCTCTTCATCAATAATCATCCGTTTTTGTCGGGCTACAAATGTAAAACCATCACCCAGCTCCAAGAGAAATTGCTCAATATGATTTATCAAATTAGATTCTAAGCAGCCCTCAGAATAGTTGTCTTTTAAGCCCGTAAACTCTAAAAAGTAGGGACTTTTAAACACCATTTCCGGAGTAATCTTTCTTTCATCGCGTAGTGCGGCTAATTCACTGCGCACTAATTCTTTAGGTTTGTTACTGATTGCCGTTCTTTCAAAAAGCAGACCATCGATTTTTGATCTTAAAGTTCGAACACTCCAATGTTCTTCTGCTGCTAATGATAGATAGAATTCACGCTGTAAATCGTCTTTAAGAGAAAGCGATTCGACAAAATGCGACCATGATAATTTTGTCGACAGTGTCGACAAAATTGAAATATCGTCGAATAAAGAGGCAAACTGCATCATCCTGCGCAAATTGCGTTCAGCGAATTCTTGCCCACCGAATTCTCTTTGTAATTGTGTCGACACTGTCGACACAATTTGTTTTCCGTATGCCGCGCGTTGACTGTCGAGAATATCTTTATTGATGCGATTGCCAATATTCCAATATAAAATTGTGATACCGGAGTTGGCAATTGAAGCGAATTTATGTCTTGCCTCAACTACTAATTCTCGTATATCATTAAATAGGTCTTGACTAAATTCATTAAATTCATGAATACTCATACGCATGGAAGTAGGTGTTGGGAAAAATCGAGTGCAAAGTTACGGAAAAGAGTCGAAGTAGGCAATATTGAGGCGGGTTTAGGCTGAAAAAGTGAGGTTTGAATATTTTTTTTGAGAAAAATTTGCGGGAATGAAAAAATAGTGCTAACTTTGCAGT
>SFNM01000014.1 GCA_004552725.1 Bacteroidales bacterium
ATCTATAAGTATGGAGCAAAATCATCACAATGCCATAGACCAAGCAAATTGCTGCTAATCGGATAGTGATATGATTTAATATTTTAGGTGGCAAATTGTTGCCATTGTTGAGATTGATGACCAACAGAGTGCTGACCAAAACAATAAGCATATCCACGCCGAATACGATCCACCGTGGCGATGGCCTGGACATAATCTTAGTGACCAATGAACTACTCAGCAGAGATTCTAATAATTTACGCATCATAACATTAGGAAATTAAAGATAACGATTATCTACCAAAGAGATTTGTGATGAATGAGGTGTTTATTTCAGAGATAGTATTAAATGTGAAGTCAGCATTATTTTCGATGCAATGTCGCGGGCAAGTGGTGGCGATACCTAACACTTTAGCACCTGCACGATGTCCGGCTTCGATACCGGCCAAGGAGTCTTCGACAACGATAAATTGCTTGGCACCAAGGCGATTAGCAGCGAGGAGATAACCTTCGGGATGAGGCTTAGAGTGAGATACATCTTCGTCGGTAATCAGCACGTCGGTAAGAGCGGCCAGTTGCGGCAATTTGTCGAAGATATGACGCATCTTTTTAGCGTTAGAGGAAGTAACAATCGCTGTGGAGATACCACAATTTCGAAGGTCTTGCATGAGTTCGAGAGCGCCGGCGAATGGGCGATAATCCATGGTAAGTTCTTGCCCAACAAGCAGTTGGCGGATTTCTTCACGCACGGACTCTTGCGGGAAATACGTGTCGAAGATGCGAGCGAGAGTGTTACCTTTGATAACGTGAGCAAAGTCCGGCACCGAAATATTATATCGACGCCCGATAGCAGCCCAAAAGTCGGTGTAAATGCCTTCCGTATCGAGGATTACACCATCTAAATCAAACAATACTGATGAATATTGCATCTAATAACACGTTTATCAACTGCAAAGGTAGCAATAATTTTGCAAATAGCCAAGAAAAAGTTTACCGGCATTTACCAATAAAGCGCGGATTGTGTTTTTTTTATCATTTTTATTGTGGATATAATAGGAAAGTGGTAAATTTGCGGTAAAATTGTAAAGATATGAACGATTATAAAGAAGTGCGGCTTGATCTGGAGCCGTTTCCGGGCGAGGATGCCACGGATTTGTTGGCCGGAATGTTGGGCGATATCGGGTACGAGAGTTTTGTGCCCGACAACAAAGGTGTGACAGCCTATGTGGCGCTGGGGGCCTACGATGCCGATGCTTTGGCCGAGGTAGTAGATGAGTTCCCCTACCCTTGCAAAATCAATGTTACAGCGACCACCATCGAGGGCCGCGATTGGAATGAAGAATGGGAGCGGCACTATTTCCAACCGATTGTAGTTGGGGATAAGTGTGTGGTTCACAGTTCGTTTCATACAGATGTGCCCAAGGCTGAGTACGACATTGTGATTGATCCAAAGATGGCTTTTGGCACCGGACACCATGCCACAACATCGTTGATATTAGAGCAATTACTTCAGATGGATTTGGACGGGCGGTCGCTCATCGATATGGGCACCGGCACCGGCATTTTGGCCATATTGGCTGCGATGCGTGGGGCGTATCCAGTCACAGCCATCGAAATCGACGAGTTTGCGCAAGTGAACGCGGTGGAGAACGTGGCTGAAAACGGCCACCCGGAAATCAAGGTCATCTTGGGCGATGCGTCGGCATTGGAACCGATAGCACCGGCAGAAGTGTTTGTGGCCAATATCAACCGCAATGTGATTACCGGCGATATTGACCGCTACGTTGCGCGATTAAGTGTTGGAGGCACGATGTTGCTCAGCGGCTTCTATGAGGACGACATTCCGGTGGTTCAGAAAGCCGCCGAAGCCGTAGGGCTTGAATATCAATCATACACCGAGTGCAACCGATGGGTGTGTGTCAAACTTGGAAAGCCATGCGCAGAATAGTTGTGGTGCTGATAATGGCGACTGCTATGCTCTCCGCCAAAGCCCAAGCACCGGAAAAGCCCGACGGCACTCGATTTGTGTGGGGTGCTGAAGCAGGTGCCGGCATCGATATGAGCAACAATGATATGTCGTCGATCGACTTCAATGCCTCATTCGGTATGGCGCGAGGCTGGATAAATATGTTGGGTGTGGGCGCCGGTGCAAATATGATGGTGAGTAACTCTTGCCGTTCGTACCCGATTTTTGCCGTGTTTCGCACCGATTTCTCGCAACGGTTGCGACTGTGTTTTATCGATGTGCGCGGCGGCGTGTCGCTGAATTATTTGGCACGTTCACAGCAGCAAACAGGTCTCTACGGCTCGTTCAACATCGGTGTAAACCTTGCCACCGGGAGCAAGTTTCGGTCGTATGTTCTTGTGGGATATACATTTATCAATCGCAAGGGCATTTGGGAAAATGATATGACATATACGCCCTATTCGCCGCTCCACATGGTAGGCGTGCGTTTGGGCGTAAGTTTTTGATTACTACTTTTTTAACAGTATATGAATATGTTACTTAGAAACACACTTTTTATGATTATGTCGGCAGTGGCTCTGCTGCCGATGTCGGCGCAGGACGCGCTAATCAAACTCACCACCGATGCCCCGGCAGGCACGGAATTGCGCATCTACACATCACCATTCAACGAGGCTACCGTGAGCGGTGCCGATAAATCCGAGTATTTCGGCACATACCTTTCGCAAGGGCCCGGCACGGAAATCACCATCGCCGGCAATGTGGAGCAGTTGGAAGTTTACGGCTGCCATCTCACCGCTATCGACGTGCAGTCAGCTCCGAAAATGTATATTCTTAAATGTTACGACAACGCCATTAATTCGCTCAAGGTTGACAACTGCCCGGAATTGGCCGTGCTCTATTGCCAGAATAACGCGCTGACCACGTTGGACTTGAGTGCTTGCTCTAAGTTGGAGAACGTTAACGCATCACACAACAATCTCACCTCCATGACCACCGGCACCCAGCCATTGCTTGAGAAGTTATACATCGGATACAATGCGCTCGAAGCGCTCAACCTGAGCGGGTGCTCCGCTTTGGCCGACTTGCAAGTAGAACACAACTACCTGGCGGATCTCGACTTGAGCGCAAACACAAAGTTGTGGTGGTTGCACATCTTCGCCAACCGATTTAGCGAACCCGGAGCCTTCATCGAGAAGTTGCCCACCGCCGCTCAGTCGCCGGGGATGATTTATGTGGTCGACGAGCAATATGCCGACGAAGCCAACTACTTCTTAATGAGCGATGTAAGCGCCCTGAGCGCCAAAGGATGGGTGGCTTGCGACTACGACGGCGGCACCGACCACGGATATATGATTGGCCAGTTCTACAATGGTGCCGACTACGTGCCCACCATCAGCGAGCAAACCATCACCTTCACAACCTCGCGCACCGTAGGTCAAACAATCAATCTCGAAATTGCCGCTTCCAACAGCATCACCATCGACGGTGTGGCTGAGACCTCCTACCTCGGCAAGCGCACTTTCACTCTCACCAACCAAACCGTCACCATCAAAGGTGACGTGACCGAATTGGATTGCAGTGGGTGCGACCTCACCTCGCTAACAATCAGCGAAAATTCCAAGTTGACCTATCTCGACTGCCACAACAATGCCATCTCTTCGCTGGAGGTAATTGACGCCGGCTCGTTGGCCCAGCTCCACTGCCAGCAGAACGCGCTGGAGCACATGGTGGTGTCAGGTTGCAACGGTCTTTACCGCATCAATTGCTATATTAACAAGTTGAAAGGCAGCGAGATGCGCACATTTGTCAACTCACTCTACTATGGTCAGGCTACCAATCCCTACCTCTTTATTATCGACACCAAAGCGCCCAACGATGCCGAAGGCAACGTGGCTACAGTCGACGATGTGAAAGTGGCCACCGACAAGGGCTGGTCAGTGTTCGACTACATCAACGGCGACCGCTACGGCATGGGCACCCCCTACGCCGGCAGCGAGAGCGGTGACCCCATCCTGCCCGAGCAATACTTCACCTTCACTCGCCCCACCGCCGACTACACCATGATGACCGTGAAGTTTGCCGACAGCAACTACACTCCGGTGGTCGAGGGCGCTGAGATTGCAGGATGGAACGGCGAAGCACTCACACTCAACCTCACCGAAAACACCGTGAAAGTTTATGGTGATGCAACCGAACTGCTGATGCTCTATTCGCAATTGTCGGCCATCGATGTGACTCACCTACCCCACCTCGCCTCCCTCAATGTGGCTCTCAACGACATCACGGCTCTCGACCTCAGTGGCAATGCAGCTCTCACCTCGCTCAGTTGCGAAATGAACTTACTCACCGACCTCGACCTCAGCGCTTGCCCCGCACTCAACTACCTCAATTGCTACGGCAACCAAATCGCCGGCCAAGGTATGGACGCTATGATTGCCTCGCTGCCGCAACGCGACTTCAACCACTTCGGCGAACTAATCGTAATCGACTCCGACTACGATGACGAAGCCAACGTGTGCACTCGCGCCAACGTGCAGGCCGCTTCCGCCAAACTGTGGATTACCTACGATCTCCACTCTCTGGGCGATATGACCGTGTACGAAGGTTCCGATGCCTCGATGAGCGACATCGCCGCAGATAATGCTCAATCAGTACACTACTACAACCTCCAAGGCATCGAAGTCAGCGCTGAAGCACTTACACCCGGCATCTACATCCGCCGACAAGGCGATAGCGTAGCCAAAATCCGCCTCAGCTCCGGCTTCTAAATAGCTCAAAATGGCTGTGCCGGTTGTGGCACAGCCATTTTGAGCCCTCGCACCAACTTGTTGATAATCTAATAAACGATTGATTATATAGGCCTATCGCCCCGCCCGAGGTAGCGCCGCGGCTTGCTGCGGCGTACAGGACGGGCGACACAGCTCCCGATTCGGGCGTGGGATGTAGACGTGCGACGCCGCGGCTTGCTGATAATCAGTAGATTATAAATTACCGCGGAGCGGTTTTGGATGCGCCGGAGGCGCTATATTTCCGTTACCTTCGGGTGCAGCCGCGGAGCGGGTGCTCCCGAGGGTAGCGGCAGATGTGTTTTTCGTTCCCCGGAGGGGATCTCTCACCGCAAGAATGGAATCAGTGACGCCTTTGTGGGTGCAGAGATCCCCTCCGGGGAACGGCTGATGGGGCGCATCGCACCGTGGGTAGGAACCGCTCCGCGGTACCAACCCACGGCTAACGAAAATATAGCGCCTCCGGCGCATCAAATGCCCTCCGGGCATGATGGCGAAACTCATGTAAAATTGTAGGCGCATCGGCAGGCGGGCGACGCCGCAGCAAGCCGCAGCGCTACCTCGGGCGGGGCGGTGGGTGCAGGTGGGGCTATCTGGGGAAAGCCGAGGCGAGCATACCCCGAGGCAAGCCTCGAGGCTACAGGCGCTACTTGTGGGCTATTGGATACTGATTGCGGTTAGGCGTTTGGGGCTTGGAAGTCGGCGGCGAGACGCTGGCGGACGGCTTCGTACATCATAACGCCGGCGGCAACGGAGACGTTGAGAGAGCCGATGTGACCGAACATTGGAATTGCGACATGTGTGTCGCAGAGTTGGAGGACGTCGTCGGAGATGCCGACGTCTTCAGCGCCCATAACGAGGGCTGTTGGCACAGTGTAGTCAGCTTCGGTGTAGTTGCATTGTGCTTTTTCGGAAACGGCAACGACGCGGAAGCCACTGTTTTTAAGAAATTTGACGGCACCGGCGATTGAACGTTCGCGGCACACGGGGAGCGTGTGGAGCGCTCCGGCGGATGTCTTGATAGCGTCGCCGCCAACGGATACGCTACCGCGTTCGGCTATAATCAGAGCGTTAACGCCGCAGCACTCGGCAGTGCGAGCGATTGCGCCGAAGTTGCGCACATCGGTGATGCCGTCGAGCAACACTACCAGGGGGAGAATGCCATCTTCAAAGAGTTGGGCGACGAGGTTGCCGAGGTTGTGATAAGTCACGGCGGAGAGCATAGCGATAGCGCCTTGGTGGTTGCGGCGAGTGATGCGATTTAGGCGCTCAAGGGGCACGCGCTGGGCCACGATGTGGTTGGCGCGGACGAGGCCCATAAGTTCAGATGCGAGTTCGCCTTGGAGGTCTTTTTTTATGAATAGTTTGTCGATGGGACGACCTTCGCGAATGGCTTCGATGATGGCACGCAGGCCGTAGATATAGTCGGAGGATTCCATGATTAGAGTTGTTGATTAAGCAGTGAGTCGGCAGTGGCGAGAGCAGTGGTATCGTTGGGGTCGCCGCTAACCATAAGGGCGAGTTCGTGGCGTCGTTGCTCGGGCGAGAGACGCTGCACGAAGGTTGAAGTAGAGGTATCGTCGTCGTGTTTAGCCACTTTGAAGTGGGCCTTACCGCAAGCAGCCACTTGCGGCAGGTGAGTGATAGCAATCACCTGCATTTGGCTGCCGATTTGGGCCATCAGGCGGCCCATTCGTCGGGCGACGTCGCCCGACACGCCGGTATCGATTTCGTCGAAAATAATAGTTGGTAGGCTCACTTTTTCGGCTAAAATCGACTTTAGTGCGAGCATCAGGCGGGAAATTTCGCCACCGGAGGCAGTTTGGCCGATTTGGAGCGGTTGTTGATTTTTGTTGAATGCAAAACGGAAGTCGACTGCATCGATGCCGTCGGGATTGAGTTTGCCGGTTTCTACAGCGAGGTCGCACACCAAATTGGGCAAACCCAGGGGTATTGCACGTGCGCGGAGTTCTTGTTGAAGTGCTTGAGCGGCGGCGATGCGGCGCGAGGAGAGTTCTGAAGCGATGGTCATAGCGGCACGCTTGAGTCGGCGGGCTTCCATCTCTCGTTGGTGAAGCACGTTGTCGCCGTCAGCCACAAGGGCGAGGCGGTCGGCGAGTTGCTGACGGAGTGCGATGAGACCATTGACTGAGTCGCAATGGTGGCGTGCTTTGAGTGTATTGATTTGACTCAGACGGTGGTCGATTTCCTCGATTTCTTCGGGGTTGGAACGGCAATCAGCTGCTTGGCGAGAGATCGTGTCGGCGATATCGCAAATTTCCACGTTTGCAGCCTCAAGGCGGCGCAAAAGCGGTTCGTATGCTTCGTTGGCTTGAGCGAGAGAGGTGAGCGCATCGATAGCACGCGCGGCAATTTCCACCACAGAGTTATCGCCATCGAGCGCATCGGCTGCGGCAATGAGGTTGTCGGTAAGCGCTGCATCGGCCGACAAGTCGGCTCGACGCGCTTCGAGGTCAACATCCTCATTGTTGAGAAGGTTTAGCGCGTCGATTTGCTCAAACTGATAGCGGATGAAGTCGGCATCGGCGCGTGCGGCGGCAATTGCATCGCGAGTGGAAGTGTAGCGGTGGAGCGATTGGCGATACTCTGCGAATGCCTTGTGATATTCGGCGAGGAGTGTGCTGTTATCGGCCAGACGGTCGAGGACTTGAAGTTGGAAGTCACCGCGAGCCAGCAACAGGTTTTTGTGCTGAGAGTGGATGTCGACAAGATGGTCGGCCACGGCTTCGAGCACGTTGAGTGTAGTGGGTATATCATTAATGAACGCGCGCGAGCGCCCGGAAGGCGACACTTCGCGACGGATGATGCAAGTGTCGGAGTTCATATCAATGTCTGCATCGAGGAGGATTGGGGCGATGGCCGAAGCGGAGGCGGGGTCGAGAGCAAATACGGCTTCGACAACTGATTTAGCCGAGGGGTCGGCTACCACACGAGCATCGGCACGGGCTCCGCGCAATAGCGAGAGCGCGCCAAGCATAATGGATTTGCCGGCACCTGTTTCGCCGGTTATGATATTAAGACCCGACTCGGGATTGAGTTCGAGTGAACGAATGAGTACATAGTTGGTAATCGAGAGCGAAGATATCATTTTTCGGCTCCTTTCTTGATTTGTTCCAAGCGCGTACCCTCAGCCGGGTAGATAGGCTCGAGCAAGTTATATACTGAAGTACGTTCTTGCTGCGGGGCCTTCGAGTAGATATTCACGAGTTCGTCGAGTTTGGCATCCTTAAACATTGATAGAGCCACCGACATTGGTTGCACTTGGTAGATGGTAGTGAGGTTGGAGAGGGTAGTTGTGACGGTGGCACGACCTTTATCGACCGACACGGCCATTTGGTCGAGTCCGGAACGATGATATTCGTAAAGAATTGTCCGGATTGCCTCACCGGGTTTGCCTTCGGTAAAGGCGCTAACCACAGCACTACGGTTTTTGGTATCTTCGAAGGCTTTCCAGCCAACCTCGCCGGCCGATTGAGCCATTTGAACAATGGCTTTAAGGCGCTCCCAGTATGGGTCGCCGCCATTAGGGGCGAAAGAGTCGAAATCCACGGCAAGGAAGAGATAAGCGTAGAAATTAAGGATACCTGTAAGTTGATTTTCCCAGGTGTTGATGGTGAATGTGAGCGGCTCACCTTCGCGGTAGGAGAAATCAATTTTGGTGTCTTTGAAGTTGATGAGAGTGGTGGTATACGAACTGTTGTATACCGGGCGAGTGGATTGCACTTGCAGTTCGCCGGAGGCTATACCATCGTCAGAGTATTCTTTGATGGTGAAGAACATACGGCACTCAATTTTTTCGTTTACAGCGAATTGCGCTGAAGTGAACACAGTGGTGTTCATATACTCAGTGACCGCCTCTTGCAAGGTAGTAAACACATTTTTATTGGTGGAGAGTTGGTCGGTGTTGAACTCCACGGTGCAATTGAGTTCCTGCGCCGAGGCGGCAAAAGCGCAAAAAAAGGAGCAGGTAGCAAGCAGGCGAGCGAGAGTATTCATTGGTTGCAAACGATTAGCGATTCAATGTTATCGAGGATGTCGGCAGCCACTTCGGCTTTGGATTTTAAGGGGAAAGAAGCGGGCTGACGTCCATCGGCAAAAAGGATTGTAATCTTGTTGGTGTCGAAGCCAAATCCGGCACCGGGGTCGCTCAAAGAATTAAGCACAATCATATCGAGGTTCTTGCGCGCGAGTTTGTCGGAAGCATGCTCAATGGGATGGTCAGTTTCGAGCGCAAATCCCACTAAACGTTGGTTTTCAGACTTCTGAGCGCCAAGAGTAGCAGCGATATCGGGATTTTTGACGAGTTCGATTTGTTCGATACCATTGGTTTCGCGCTTGATTTTATGGTCGAATTGCTTTGCGGGACGATAGTCGGCCACAGCAGCAGCGAGGATAGCCACATCAGCAGTTGGGAAGGCCTGTTGAGCAGCATCGAGCATCTGACAAGCACTTTCAACGGGCACTACGGTGACACCATCGATTGTTGTGATGTTGCCGACAGGACCGCTGACCAAGGTGACTGATGCGCCGCGTCGCGCGGCTTCGTTAGCGATAGCGTAGCCCATCTTACCTGTGGAGAAGTTGCCTATAAAACGCACCGGGTCGATACGTTCGTAGGTAGGGCCGGCTGTTATAAGTACGTGTTTGCCGGCCAAAGCGCTCGATTTTTCAAAGAATTGCGCCAAGCAACCGAAAATATTCTCCGGTTCTTCCATACGTCCGCGACCGATGAGATGAGATGCCAATTCTCCTGCGGCAGGCTCAATAATGATACATCCGTCGCGACGAAGGGTTTCGAGGTTGCGTGAAGTGGATGGATGAGCCATCATGTCAAGGTCCATAGCCGGGGCAACGAACACTTGAGCGCGGCACGACAGATACGAAGTGACCAACATATTGTCGGCCACGCCGGTTGCCATCTTGGCGATAGTGGCGGCAGTGGCCGGGGCTACCACCATAGCGTCGGCCCATAGACCGAGTTTCACATGCGAATGCCATTCGCCGGTGTTGGCAGTAAAAAATTCGGTGATTACTGGATTGCCCGAGAGGGTTGATAGTGTAAGCGGAGTGATAAACTCGCGAGCGGAAGGAGTCATAATCACCTGCACCTCGGCGCCGGCTTTGATGAGTAGGCGCACCAATGAAGCGGTTTTGTATGCAGCAATACCGCCACACACGCCCACTACAATATGCTTTCCACGAAGCGCTTCAGCCATCATTTTTTGATATTCATTTTAATACGGGTAAATGCGCGTTTGGTGTCGGAGGCGAAGTCGCCTTGCTGCACCCACGCGTAATAACCGGGATCTTTTTCGAGGACTTCGGCAGCGGGGCGGCCTTTGTATTTGCCGAAGTTTATGATTTCGCGTCCGTTATCATCGTATATAAGACGTCCGGCGAGGTCCACATTATTGTTCTGCGAGGAGAATTTGGCTAATTCCTCCACCGACGACGGGAGGTCGGGGTAGCGTTCAAGTTGGGCCTTGAGCACTTCGAAAGTGGCCATAGTGTCGTCGTGAGCGCTGTGAGCACCGGTGAGGTCTTTACCGCAGTAGAAGCGGTAAGCAGCGGTAAGATTGCGAGGTTCTTGCTTGTGGAAAATGGTTTGGACGTCGATAAAGCGAGCGCGATGGAAGTCGAAGTCGACTCCGGCGCGGTGAAATTCCTCGTCGAGCAAAGGCACATCGAAGCGGTTGGAGTTGAAGCCGGCGATATCGCATCCGGTCATAAAGTCGGCCAATGATTTGGCTATTTGACGGAATGTTGGTTCGTTGGCCACATCGGCATCGGTGATATGATGCACAGCTGTTGCTTCAGCGGGAATGGGCATTTCGGGGTTAACCCTACGCGTTTTCACAATTGGCTCGTCTTCCTTGCCGGGCATCACTTTGACGATTGAAATTTCTACAATGCGGTCGGTAAGGATGTTGACGCCAGTTGTTTCGAGGTCGAAGAAAACAATAGGGCGACGCAGTTGAAGTTTCATTGTGATTAGAATTTATCGACGTTCATAGGCATGAGAAGCATCACCAATGCAGTGCCTTCGGCATCTTCAATCGGGCGGAAAACGCCGGCACGAGATGCATCAGTGAGTTCCACGCGAACTTGATCGGTGGAAATATGCTGCAGGAAGTCGTTAACGTAAGCGCCATTGAAGCCGATGATGAGTTCGGGACCGTTGTAACTGCAAGGGAACGATTCGCGACCGGCGGTGCCCAGACCATTGTCTTCGATTTTCACCATTACGTTTTCGGGCGACACTTTAAATTTGATGAGACCACAGTTGGAGTCAACGATGATGCTGACACGACGGACAGCGGCTACGAAAGCATCGCGGTCGGCTTCGAGCACAAATGGCGACTGGGTGGGAATAACGCGGTTGTAGTCGGGGAAACGACCTTGGAGGAAACTGAATTGGAATTTGTATGTGTCGCTTTCAACCAATGCACTTTTGCGATTGATTGTAAATTTGACTTGTTGGTCGGAGCCATCGAAAATAGCAGCCATGATGTTGGCGGGTTTTTCGGGCACGATGCATGAGATTTGAACGCCTGGAGCCTCGCGACTATCGATAAAGCGCACGAGTTTGTGTGTATCAGTAGCCACATAAACGATTTGGTCGGGTTTCACATCGAAGAACACGCCTTTCATCATAGGGCGATAGTCATCGTTGCCCACGGCAAACACAGTAGCGCGGCAACCTTCGGCAATAGAGCGAGCCGAGAGAGAGAAGGATGCAGCATTTTCGGCATCATCATCGTCGACATTGAATGAAGGGAAGTTGTCGCCGGAGATAGCGTTGAGGTGGTATAAGCCGTCGGGGCTCACGATTTCCACTTCGAAGGTGGCTTCATTCACGTTGAAAGTGATACCTTGGTCAGGGAGCACTTTGAGCAGGTCGACCATACGGCGAGCAGATACGCAGAAGTTGATGTTGCCATCGCTATCAGAGAGTTCGATATGAGAGGTAAGGGTGCAGTCGGAGTCGGAGCCGGTGATGAATAACAGGCCGTCTTTTACTTCGATTAAGAAGTTCTCGAGCACATTGAGAGTGTTTTTCGAACTAACCACTTTGCTCACAGCAAGAGCGGCGCTGCGAAACGATTTACAGGGGACGTTGAAACGCATATATGGTAATTTTTAATTATTATTCAATTAAACATACAAAGATAGCACATTTTTTTCAACCCGCAAAATTTTCGCAGAAAAAGATGTGAAAATAGACTTCACTAAAGGCCAGGGCAGATACCAAAGAGCGGACTCCAAATGTCAGAAAAACGTCTTTGCCGAGAAAATCGAAGCGAAAGCAACGATGCTGCAGGCAAAAAAGGCACCGCTTCAGCCTAATCTACTACATCGGGCAGAGGTAGCGGCCTTTTTTGTTGGTAGCATTGGCGTAGGCTACGGCATGCGAAGGACATTGGTGGTAGCAGCGCAAGCACATAGCACAATTTTGGCCCCAATGTGGCTGGCGGTCAGCCATAGCGATGTTGCGCATCGGGCAATTACGAGCACAACTACCGCAACCGGTGCAAGCATCGGTGGGGTGGAATGGGAGGGGCGACATAGCGTGGCGTTTAAACCAAGGATAGATAATCTTTGATTTTATCCAAGCGAAACGACCTCGAACCACGTCGTCGATGCCTGTCTCGGCAGATTGAATATGCTGAGCGATGTCTTCGATACGAGCCGGAACGCGAGATAGTTTGAGCCGCGTCACATCTTCCGAGTCGACATCAAACCCTTTCATAAGCACATACACATTGGGCATAATCACTGTAAATACCGAGCATGGGCGTCCACCGCGCTTGGCCACCAACGAGCGCCATTGGCGGTCGGTGAGACCGGCATCGTCGCCGCAAGTGAGCACGGCAAAATGGTCAAGGTCTTCACAATCAGTGCGATTAATCCAGTCTTCTACCACCGGAGGCACGCCCCACGAGTATACTGGAAACACCCACACTAATCTACCGTTGGCAGGCCGTGGCAGAGATTTTTCCGGGTCAAATTCCACTAATTCATCGCCAAGAGCTCGGGCTAAGAGTCTGGCAGCATATCTACTGTTTCCGGTGCCAGAGAAGTATGCAATCATTTTTGAGAGTGTATTTTAACGCGAGTAGCGCCAAATCCGTATTCTCGGAAAGAAGCGTCGCTCACTTCGCAGAATTTGTAGCGATAATTGAGTTCTTTGATGATAGCCTGCCGCAATACGCCTTCGCCTTTGCCGTGAATGAAAATGATTTCGCGACCGATGTTGCGAAGATTTTGGTCCATGATGCGGCGGAAATAGTCAACTTGATAGTTGAGGATGTCGGCTTTAGACAATCCGGCAGTTGAGTCGAGCAATTCCGAGGCATGTAGGTCTATTTCAAGGAGCGAAGTTTCCGGTTGGCGTTTTTTCACAATTTGGCGCGGAGCGCGGCGGTCGACGCGCTGCTTTTCAACCATGGCGGTTTCAATAGCGTTGACATCTACTTTTTTGGCTCGGCCTTGCACTTGATCGTCTTTCACAATATCAATGGCAAGAACATCACCATCGAAATAAGGGTTCGCGCCGAAGCAATGCAAGCGAGCAAATCGTGTGGCATCGAGGCGATTTTCATAAGCCACCGGCGCTTTGAGAGCGTAATCTTTACCACGTTTGAAAGCTACGGCATGCACACACAATCGGTCGACTGCGGGAAGGTCATCGTGAGTAAGTTCAAAAGCAAATTCTTGCATAGCGGGTTCAATCATACCGGCAAAACGCAAAGTCCACCGGTCGGATTCCGCAGGGCGTGTGGCCACAGTCAACCACAAATAATAGTTCGAATCATTGACTACGAAAGCATCGAAGGAAGATGTGCTAAGATGCTTAATGTCAGCCGGTTCAAAGCCTATTACAAGGTTGAGTTTTTCACCTTGCGGTGTTTCCTCGAAGTCATCTACCGGTTGAGGCTCCGGATGCTGAGGCGCTACAGTAGGTTTTGGTTCCGAAGCGGCCACAACGGTGGATTTCTGTTGCGGTTTTTCCACCTTATAAAAACTATCGCCCGAGCCAACAACCACACATTCGCGCAGTAGCACTGGGGTTTCAAAGCCATCTTCATCTACCACATAAGCCACTTGGCCTTGTATTTTTGCCACACGTCCGCCACCCACAGCATTGAGGAAGCGCACGATGTCTCCTACATTTACATTCATTTTTTCAAATTTTTCTGCAAATTTAGCGAAAAAAACTCTAACTTTGCAGATTGAAAGGTAATAAAATGATGAAGCAATATATTTCAACCATAATAATAGCGGCATTAACATCAGTGATAAGCGCTTGTTCCGACGTTGATGATACACGACCGGTATTGACAGTAAGCATTGAGCCTCAACGGTATATGCTTGAACAACTTGTGGGTGACAACTATCGCATCGTGGTGTTAATGCCGGGCGGAGAAAACCCTGAGACATTTGAATTGCCGATGTCGCGCCACATCGAAGTGGACACTGCGCGAGCCGTTTTCACTGTGGGCTATCTTCCTTTTGAGCAATCGCTGGCCGAGAGCGGGTCGGCTCGTATAGTAAGCACTACTGCAGGCATCGAACCAATTTACGGCACACACAGCCACACCGCAGCCTCCGGGCACACACATACGCATCGCTCGGCTGATCCGCATTTGTGGACATCAGTGCGCAATGCGCGTAATATGTGCGAAGCGATGGCCAACGAGTTGTCGCGGCTGATACCCGACAGCGCTCAGGTGTATCAACAGCGACTGAAAACATACCAAGCACATCTCGACTCGCTCGACAGTACTTTTTCACAGCGATTGCAAGCCGCCGGGGTGAAGTCATTTTTAGTATGGCATCCCTCACTATCGTATTTTGCACGCGATTATAAACTCAATCAAATATCCGTGTCGCAACACAACAAAGACCTATCGCCCGCAGCACTGCGCCAAGTAATCGACACAGCAGAAAAATCAGGTGCACGCGTGCTTTTCAACCAACGCGAATACGATGCCCGACAAGTAGAAACCATCGGCCAAGCCGTGGCTGTTCGAGTAGTGGATTTCTGCCCCGGGAATTATGATTGGGAAAACGAATTAAGCAACGTAGTAGATGAACTTTGCAAACCTTAAATACGGCAATGGCGCTTGCTGCCATCATCCAGAGCCGGTGGAAGTGCACTTGCACGCCACCGAGCGCGAACTACTGAGCCTGCGCGATGTGTGTTTTCATCGCGAAGAGCGAATTATTTTAGACAAGGTAAATTTGCGCGTGTGCGAAGGCGATTTTGTAGCAATAACCGGGCCAAACGGTGGCGGTAAAACCACACTA
Organism: Bacteroidales bacterium; assembly: GCA_004552725.1. GTDB lineage: Bacteria > Bacteroidota > Bacteroidia > Bacteroidales > Muribaculaceae > CAG-873. The sequence continues at coordinate 15,067 of SFNM01000014.1, forward strand.
CTCCGCTTGGTATTGGGACTGCTTAAGCCATCGCAAGGGGCTATCGAATTCTCCAACGGCAAGCCTACCATCGGCTATTTGCCACAGAAAAATATGATTGACTCGCATTTTCCGATTTCCGTGCGCGAAGTCATCAAGTCGGGTCTTTTGTCCAACGACAAACTCAATAAAACCGAGCGGCAGGAGATGGTTGACGACACCTTGCGGCGTGTGGAGATGGAAGATTTGGCCAATCGGCCCATTGGCCGTCTATCGGGAGGGCAGTTACAACGCGCTCTATTAGGGCGGGCCATCATTTCCAATCCGCAATTATTGGTACTCGACGAGCCGCTTAGTTATATCGACAAACATTTCGAGGCCCACATTTATCGATTGCTGGCAGAGATAGCACCGAAGTGCACCACTATGCTTGTAAGCCACGAAATGTCAACAATCGCCTCGATGGCCAATCGCCATATCATCATCGACCGCACCTTGAGCGAATGTAATTCACCTCACCACTTCGCCGTGCACGACTGCGCAGAGATGCAATAAATTCAATTTCTTTTGACACCCTATATCACTTTTTTTGTGCATTTTTACTCCTAATCGAGATTTTTTTATTAACTTTGCAGTCTGAAAACGGCAAAGCAGCCGCTAAGCGATAGTCCAACAATGGCTACAATTCTATTTATATGAAGTTATTACAGGAAAAACTTGCAAAGTACACCGCTCCGCAGCAAGCCAAGGCTGCCGGGGTGTATCCCTACTTCCGTGCAATCTCATCGGAACAAGACCCCGAAGTAGTAATTAATGGTAAAAAAGTGTTGATGTTCGGGTCGAACTGCTACACCGGCTTGGTGAACGACCCGCGCATTAAAGAAGCCGCTATCGAAGCCATCAAGAAATACGGCACCGGTTGCGCCGGCTCGCCATTCCTCAATGGCACCCTCGATCTCCACAAAAAACTCGAAGCACGGTTGGCCGAATACATCGGCAAAGAAGACGTAATGATTTACTCCACCGGTTTTGAAGTAAACTTAGGTGTAGTTTCTTGCCTCACAGGCCGTCAAGACTATATTTTGTGGGATGAACAAGACCACGCTTCCATTATCGAAGGCCGTCGTCTTTCGTTCTCACAACAACTGAAATACAAGCACAACGATATGGCATCGTTGGAGCAACAACTCCAGCAATGTAACCCCGACAAAGTGAAACTCATTGTCACCGACGGCGTGTTCTCGATGGAAGGCGATGTAGCCAATGTGCCTGAAATCGTGCGTCTTGCAAAGCAATACAATGCTTCGGTGATGGTGGACGAAGCCCACTCAATCGGTGTGTTCGGTCCCGGCGGCCGTGGCACCGTGCACCATTTCGGTTTGGTCGATGACGTCGACTTGATTATGGGCACATTCTCCAAATCATTCGCTTCGTTAGGCGGATTTATTGCCACCGATAAGGAAATCACCAACTATCTGCGCCACCATTCCCGCTCGTATATCTTCACCGCCAGCATCACCCCCGCTTCAACCGCCGCTGCGCTCAAAGCCATCGACATTATGATTGAAGAACCTTGGCGCCAAGAAAAACTTTGGGAACTGACCCACTATGCGTTGGATGGCTTCCGCAATATGGGCGCAGAAATCGGCCACACTTCCACCCCGATTATTCCTCTGTACATTCGCGACGACTACAAGACTTATTTCGTCACTCGCGACTTGCTCGAAGAAGGCATCTTCGTGAACCCCGTAGTGTCGCCCGCTGTAGCGCCCACCGACACTCTTATCCGCTTCTCGCTGATGGCTACCCATACCAAAGAGCAAGTGACCACCGCTTTGGAGAAAATCCAAAAAGTATTCCGCAAATACGAATTAATTCCGTAAAAACATTCTACTCGTTTTCAGTAGACGTCGGCTTACCCACTTCGGTGGCTTAGTCGACGTTTATTTTTAAATTTATATGTAATATTTTGAAATTTACTGCGTCATATAGGTAAATCATTTACAACTATGGACAATATATTAACAGTAGAACACGTATCGAAGGCCTTTACCAATCATCAGGCGCTCGATGATGTGTCGTTGCAAGTGCCTCGAGGCAAGGTCTACGGCTTGCTCGGGCCGAATGGGGCTGGCAAAACCACTCTTATTCGTATCATCAATCATATCACAGCCCCGGATAGCGGGCGCGTGGTTTTCGAAGGACATCAACTCACCGCAGCCGATGTGGCTCATATCGGTTATCTCCCCGAAGAGCGCGGCCTTTATAAAAAGATGAAGGTTGGCGAGCAAGCCATTTTCTTTGCACGCCTCAAAGGACTTTCGCGTCAACAAGCCATCGAACGCCTTCACCAATGGTTCGACCGCCTCGAAATCTCTTCGTGGTGGGATAAAAAGGTGGAAGAATTGTCGAAAGGTATGGCGCAAAAGGTGCAATTCATTGTAACTGTGTTGCACCAACCATCACTGCTGATTTTCGACGAGCCGTTCTCGGGTTTCGACCCCATCAATGCCAACTTGCTCAAAGAAGAAATTCTGCGTTTGCGCGACCAAGGCGCCACCGTGATTTTCTCCACTCACAATATGTCGTCGGTCGAAGAATTGTGCGACCACATCACCCTTATCAACAAGTCGCACAATATTTTGAGCGGCTCGGTAGATGAACTACGCCACCAATTCGGCGACAACACATTCGAATTGACCTACTCCGGCTCGGCTGACGCGCTCACCGCAGCATTGCAACCCCTCACATCTTCGCTGGTAAGCCTCAACAGCGACAGCCAAACCCAATGCGTGCGCTTCGCTATCGCCAACGGCGCCGGCACACGCGACGTGCTCGCAGCAGCCAATGCTGCCGTCGACATCCGCTCGTTCGTGCCTCAACTTCCCTCGATGAATGATATTTTCATCCGCACCGTCAACGCTTCCAATCAACAATCTTCAACTCCGCCCGCACTATGAACTCCGCTCTCAAAATAATCGTTGCGCGCGAATATCTCGAGCGCGTCAAACGCAAAAGTTTCATCATTTCTACCATTTTGATGCCGCTATTTATGGTGGCTATGATGGCGGCCCCTACCCTGATTATGTTGCTATCAGGGCCCGAAGAATGTAAAATCGGCGTAATCGACGACTCCGGCAAAATAGCACAAACGCTCCAAGGATGCGACGAGATTTCTTTCACACCTCTATTGAATCAAACATTCGAGCAAGCGAAAGAGTCCGACGAATTCGACGCTTTCTTGGTAATCGGTCGCGACGTGGTGGCAAATCCCAACACTTCAATCACGTTCTACACTCAAGGCTCACCATCGATTCAAACCGAACAATTTGTAGCCTCACAAATCGAGAGTACCATCGAAAATATACGCATCAATAATTCCGGCGTGGAAAATCTCCGCGAAATTATGAAGAATGTGAAGGTAGATGTGGAGATGCAAACGTATCGTCTCGACCAGGAAGAAGAAACTGCCACATCCTCGATGCTCTCATACGCATTAGGCTTCTTGGCCACATTTGTGCTGTATATGTTCATTATGCTCTACGGCAACATGGTGATGAATTCTATCATCGAAGAAAAGAACAATCGCGTACTCGAATTGGTGGTAACTTCCGTCAACCCCTCGTGGCTGATGATGGGCAAAATCATCGGCGTGGGCCTTGTGGCGCTCACTCAAATGCTCGTTTGGGCTGCAATTATATTAGTATGCTCCGGATGGCTCATGCCCGCTCTGACATCTATGGCCTCCGGCGGCGATGCATCGATGATGGCTGCTATCGGCCAACTCTCCGATGTTGGCTTTATGGGTCAATATATGCTATTCTTGATTTTGTTCCTCATCGGAGGCTACTTCTTCTATGCATCAATCTACGCTGCCATCGGTTCAGCCGTGGACAATTTGCAAGATGCTTCGCAACTGCAAACTGTGGCTGTATTGCCCATTATCCTTGCTTTCGTAATCTCGATGACCGTGGTCAATGACCCCAACTCTTCGTTGGCAATGTGGACATCGTTCATACCATTCACCTCGCCTATGGTGATGATGGCTCGTATGCCTTTCGGCATCGATACTTGGCAAACTATCTTGTCGATTGTAATTCTCTACGTAGGCTTCATCGGAATGGTATGGGTGGCTGCAAAGATTTACCGCGTAGGTATATTTATGTATGGCAAAAAGCCCACGTACAAAGATTTGATGCGCTGGGTAAGATATAAATAATATGAATCCACAAGCAATCAATATCGACGCTTACGACTACCCGCTGCCCCAGCAGCGCATCGCGCAGCACCCTTTGGCGCAGCGCGATGCCTGCCGGCTGCTGGTTTACCAAGGAGGCTCCATCGCCGACGCTCGCTTCAGCGACATCGCCTCGCTGTTGCCTGCTGATACCGCTTTGGTGTATAACGACACACGCGTAATCAACGCTCGTCTTCACTTCCGTCGCCCAACCGGTGCTCTCATCGAAATCTTCTGCCTGGAACCGGCATCACCGGCCGACTATGCCCAAAACTTCGCCCAAACCTCCACCACACAGTGGATTTGCCTGGTGGGCAACCTCAAGCGATGGAAAGAAGAGTCGCTCCATGCTGAAATTGCCCTACCCTCGGGTGAAGTGTCAGTGCTTACGGCAACGCGCGTGGGCGCTCACGGCAACGCATGGGTGGTACGCCTCGACTGGACCGGCGGACACACCTTCGCCGACATCATCGGCGCCGCCGGCGAAATCCCTATTCCGCCATATCTCAACCGCAACACTGAGGCGTGCGATAGTTCAGACTATCAAACCGTATATTCTCACATCGACGGTTCTGTGGCTGCCCCGACAGCGGGATTGCACTTCACCGACGAGCTACTGCAGGCCATCAGCAAGCGCGATATTCCGCGGTGGCAAGTAACTTTGCATGTGGGCGCCGGCACCTTTCAGCCGGTGAAAAGCGACCTCATCGGCGACCACCCCATGCACTCAGAGTTCATCGCCGTGCCGTTGGCCACTATCCGTAATATTGCAAACCACTTGGCTGCCGGGCGCACCATCACGGCCGTAGGTACCACCTCGGTACGCACCCTTGAAAGCCTCTACCACATCGGCTGCCTTATGGCCACTGACGGCTGGCAAGGCGAGGTGCCACAATGGTATCCCTACGCTGCTGACCATCCACAAATGGAGGTTTGTGATGCCTTTGCCGCCCTAATACATCGCCTCGAAGCCGACGGCCTTAGCGCCTTGGTAGCGGCCACACGCATAATCATCGCCCCGGGCTATCAATACCGCGTAGTATCGGGCATGATTACCAACTTCCATCAACCGCGTAGCACCCTATTGCTGTTAGTCAGTGCATTCGTAGGCGATGACCGTTGGCGTTCCATCTACGACCATGCACTCTCCATCGCCGACTATCGTTTCCTCTCCTACGGCGATGCTTGCTACCTACGTCCCTAATACTCAGCATTATACTCAAAGAGGCAGAACGATTTTGTTCTGCCTCTTTGAGTATAGTAGCGGTTGTAATTAGCGGCCGAAGATTGCATTGTATTTTTGCATCAAGCGCAGGAAGCGAAGGTCGTCGCGCAGAGCGCCGGCATTGATGAAGCCATCGGTATTGTTCATCCAATTGTGGTTGTCGCTATATCCGGCTTGGAGTGAGCGTTCCACACATTCAATAGCGTGGTCACTGTCGTCGCGGAGCGAGTAGAAGCAAGCGGCATAGTAGTTTACGAGGCCGTCGTTGTCTTGAGCGGTAGCAAGCACGCGGTTAATCCATGTGTCGGCTTCTGCAGTGCGGTCGAGACGGATGAGAGCAAAGCCACGCAGTGAGCGAATATCGTCGTCGAGGTATCCTTCGAGTTCGAGAACTTGTTCATAGAATTGGCGAGCAGCCACCGGCTTGTTCATATATGTTTCGAGCAACCAAGCGCGAAGCATATAGAGTTCGGGGTTGGACGATTCAATCATGATGGCTTCGCCAAGGAGGGAATTGGCTTGGTCGTAATCGGTCTTGTCAATGTAGTTGAGAGCCATTTCCACCAAACCGGGCACATATTCGCGGTTGACAGCCACGGCTTGAGCAGCGGCTTCAATGGCCTCATCATGACGATTGAGTGCACGCAAAATTTTGGAGCGCAACACATAATAGTCGGCTACGTTAGTGTTCATACTCAATGCATGGTCCACTTTGTCGAGGGCCTCTTCGTAGCGGCTCAGGCCGAGAAGGCACCAGCCGGTGGAAGCGTAGATGCCATGATAGTCGTAGAGTCGTTGGTCGATGATTGCTTCGAAGTCGTCGATGGCCGAAAGGTAATTGAAATGGGCTTGCGCAATAGTGGCACGTAGGTAGCGATAAAGGCCGTTTTGCGGAGCGATGTTCACTGCATTGGATAGGCCGGCCATGGTAACAGCATAGTTTGTGTTGCCATAATCCACCAATGCAGCAACTGCTTTGGTGTCGTTGGGGTTAAGGGAAATTGCAAGGAGCAAATCCTCAACGGCACCGTTATGGTTCGACATCATTTTGCGCACTGAAGCGCGGCGGATGTAAACTTCGGGGTTGTTGGGATCGGTTTGGACTGCGCGTTCGAGGTAGTCGTTGGCGATGCCGATATTGTTCTCTTTGACAGCGCAACGAGCCAATCCCAACAAGCCTTCCACGCAGTTGGGGCGCATACGCATCAGGCGCTGGTAGTCGGCCTTTGCGTCGGAGATGTTGCCGAGAGTGAATTGAGTGTTGGCACGTTGATTGTAAGCGGCGAAAGAGTCGGCATTGAGACCAATAGCCGAGTTGAGGTCGGCGAGCGCCATTTGAGCGCGTCCTGTCTCATTGTAGATACCGGCACGAATCATATAGGCTTGGAAGCGAGTATCGGTGTCGCTCACCGGAGCATAGCGCAAGGCTTGGTTCATATCCTCAAGAGCACGCATATATTCGTCGTGGCGGTAGTATTCGTTGCCGCGACGGAAATAAGTTTGATAGTCTTGAGGGTTGGCTTGAAGTTGGCGGTCGTATGTTTGAATTACCGCCAAGGTGATGGGGTTGGTGATTACGGCATTGACCGAAATGGGAGATATAGCGGCGAGGGCCAAAGAGGCCACCAACAATTTGCTGAATTTGTTCATTGTCGACGATAGAATTGATTTCAAAGTGCAAATTTACAGATTTTTGCGCACAGCACCAAGTATCACCGCGTTTTTTATGTTTTTTTGATAGTTGGTTACTACCGGACGACCGAAGAGTCGAAACGGCGTTGAAGGGTGATGCGATGCATCAATCCGCCCGAAGGACGATTTTCAGCAGCAATTGAGCCACCGTGCATTGCGATGGCATTGCGCACAATCGATAATCCGAGGCCTGTGCCACCGGCAGCGCGCGACCGTCCTTTGTCGATGCGGTAGAAGCGTTCGAAGATACGTTGGAGATGCTCTTCGGGCACGCCCACGCCATTGTCGGCCACAGTCAGCGCGATGGTTTGCTCAGTAGCCATAGTTAATTTGATTTCCACAATGGAGCCGCCGGAATATGCAGTGGCATTGTCTATAAGGTTGCGGAAAACAGATAGCAGGAGCGCAGAGTTGCCTTCCATGGGCAGCGAAGCCTCAACGCGGTTTATGATTTTCAGCCCGTTTTTCTCCGCCTGGAGTGTGCAGTCGCTTACGGCCTCTTTGATAATGACAGCGAGGTCAACCGGCTCGCGAGTGATAGCCATCGGGCCATCGTCCATACGAGTGATAATCGACACGTCGCGCAGCAGGCTGTCCAAACGTGCACAGTTCTGCGCACAGCGCTTTAAAAATTCCTGTCGCTGAGCAGGCGTCAAGTCGGGATGAGCCTCAAGCGTTTCAAGGCATACACTCATAGCAGCCACCGGCGTTTTAAGTTCGTGATTGATATTGTTGGTGAGTTCTTTTTTGATGCGTATTTTTTCTTGCTCTTGGTGAAGAGCAATACGATGTTGCTGGTCGCGGTCGGCATTGCTCTGCTGCAACTTAACGTACAGACGCACTATATGACCGGCGATGTCGCCCAATTCATCATGCGGGAAAGCCTCGGTATTGTAAATCTGCTCGCCACTCTCGGCTTGAAGCGCAAACTTATTAAGCCGCGCAATAGTTTGGCCGATACGCCTTGCGGCTAAGTAGCCCAAAATGCTCACAATAATGGCCACCGTGAGCATAAACCACAAGAAAGTGTGGTCAGCAGCAAGAATGTCGCTCAACCCCACTGAGTAAGGCACCGCTGAGCGTATTACTATGTCCGAACCTTTAGTGGCAGAATAAAAATAGGTAGTGCCGGTGCTGGCCGATTGGCGCGAGATGGAGCAACCATGGCCGCTATGAAAGGCATCAGCAATTTCAGGACGTTGGAGATGGTTGTCGCGTGGCAAATTTTCCAACGATGAGTCATAAACAATCGCACCGGAAGCATCAATCACACTGATGCGCATATCCGGCATCGGCTTGTGACTTGCAGCCACCACTTCAGATAATGGTCGCCCGCTCTCAATGGCATCGAGCAGATGGTGATTGTATTGCTGAAGTTCAGCATCGAAACGCTCGGCTTTGTAGCGTTTTTCGCGTGCGTATTGAAAACCCATAAAACACACCACCATAATAGCGATGGTGAACAACAATAGCGCAAAAATGCGCCCCGGGAAACTGATTTTATATTTTGAAGCCATAACCGAAGCCTGAGCGGGTGATAATATTGCGGCCATAATGGCCTAATTTTTGGCGCAGACGAGTGATGTTCACATCGATTACGCGGTCAAGCACCACTACTTCGTCGGGCCATATACGTTTAAGAATTTGTTCGCGTGTAAACACAGTGCCGATATTTGAAATCAGCAACCACAAGATTTCAAACTCCTTACGAGGAAGAGACACTTCATCGCCATCGACAAAGCAAGTCTTTTTAAGATTGTTCACTTCGAGTCCTTCGAAGCGTATTACCGGAGCGGCAGGTGCATCGTTGCGAGCACGGCGCAATACAGTGCGCACTCGAGCAATTACATTGCGCAGAGTGTAGGGTTTATAAATGTAGTCATCGGCACCGATATTCAAGCCGGCGACCATATCATCCTCTTGATCCTTGGCCGTACAGAAGATAATGGGTATATTGGCCGTATCGGGTCGTTGCTTAAGAATTTGAGCCAGCGCGAAGCCGCTGATTTGCCCCATCATCACGTCGAGAAGAATAAGGTCCACATCGGCAATATCCATCACAAGCACTTCCTCAGCGCTATGCGCTACCGCCACGTCAAAGCCTTCAACTTCGAGATTGAAACGTAGGGCTTCGCACAAGGTGTCTTCATCGTCGACTACCAATATTTTTTTCTTTACATCCATAATCAATAATTTACGGTGCAAATATACGACAAAGGCGGCACATTTCAGCCGCCTTCATCGTGATTTAATCAAAATTTAATAATTTTCGATGCTTAGACTGCATCGCGAAAGCGCGCCGGAGTAGAACCGGTGTCGAACGTAACCTCTTGCATCACTTCAATACCTTGAGTACGTCATCAACTATCATAGTGTCAACCAAACGGTTAGCAGCCAAGAACTCGCTGCGCGAATAGCGGTCGACAAACTGTTTGCGGGCACCATAACACAGCGTCTTCACCGCAGTCGGTCCGTAGAATCGGGCAATCTTCTCGCCAAAGCCACCGTCGAGCACACCGTCTTCCAATGTCACCACTACGCTATGTTCATTTGTGAGCTTATTGAGCAAATCAGTGTCAACGCCGGATATAAAACGCGGGTTGACCAAGGTGGCGTTGATACCTTGCTCTTCGAGCAATCGCACCGCAGATGCGCCCATTTCAAAGAAGTTGCCCAAGGCCAAGATAGCGACCTTGCTCCCTTGCTTCACCACTTGATACTTGTTCAAGCAAGAATAATCTGTGTCGACAGGATACTTGGCAGGTGCAATTGGCACCACCGGCACACGGATAGCCACCGGATGCTCACGATAGTCGATGCTCCAATCGAGCATGGCAAGGTATTCTTCGCGGCTGGTTGGCGCGAGGTACACCAAATTGGGAATGTTGCACAGCAACGGTATATCGAAATGACATAGGTGTGTCACATCATTGAGCGACATCAGCGAGCCCCACAACACCAAAATGGTGGCCGGATTGTTATTGATACACAGGTCTTGCGACACTTGGTCGTAGGCTCGTTGTACAAACGAACTGGCCACGCCGAATACCGGTTTGCCGCCTGCTTTTGCTATGCCCGATGCCAACGCCACCGCGTGCTCTTCGGCAATACCCACGTCGACATACTGCTTACCTGCTTGGGCACGTCGCTCAGGAGTCCAGCCCCATGTGCCGGGGGTGCCGGCGGTAATGGCGCAGATGCGCGAGTCGTCCTTCATTCGTTTGAGCAGGTGAGTTGCAGTCAGTTCGTTGTAAGTTTCGACCTCTATGGGGTTGAGCAACTCGCCGGTAGCGGCATCGAAAGGCATGCTCCAATGCCATCGTTCTTTATCGAGCACTGCAGGCTCGTATCCCTTGCCCTTGAGGGTGTTGATATGCACCACGATTGGATGGTCGATATCCTTCACTTTGCTGAAAGCCTCAATCAAAGCCTCGATATCGTTGCCCTTGTCCACGTAGATGTAATCGAGTCCCATGGCGCGGAAGAGATTGCACGAGCACTCACCGTTGGTGCGGCGCAACTCAGCCAAGTTGGCATAAAGGCCGCCGTGATTTTCGGCTATCGACATTTGGTTGTCGTTGACCACGATGATGAAATTGGTGCCCAACTCAGCAGCCCAATCGAGGCCTTCCAAGGCCTCGCCGCCGCTAAGTGAGCCGTCGCCCACCACAGCGATAACGTTGCCGTGTTCACCGCGCAAGTCGCGACCTTTGGCCAAGCCTCCGGCGAGGCTCACGGCTGTGGAAGTGTGACCGATGGTGAAATGGTCGTGTACGCTCTCCGATGGTTCGGTGTAACCCGACACGTCATCGTAGTGCTCGGCACTGAGGAAGGCTTCGACACGTCCGGTCAACATTTTGTGGGCATAACTTTGGTGCGACACGTCAAACACAATTTTGTCGCAAGGCGAGTCGAACACATAGTGCATGGCAATGGTTGCTTCTACCATTCCGAAGTTTGGACCGCAGTGGCCACCGTGGTGACTCAGTTTCTCAATCAGCAAGGTGCGTATTTCCGTTGCAACTTGCTTCAACTCATCAACCGATAAGCACTTCAAATCATTGGGCGATTTTATTCCTTCTATAATCATAAGTTTTCAGTCTTAAAACAATATTGGTTTCCAATTACAAAATTACATCAAAAATCCGAAACCGCCATTACCAAAATTCCACAAATAATTACCAAAATTGCGAATTTTCAACGAAAAAAACCGAGTGATCACAAAATGAGGGTGGAGAAACGCAAAAACGTAAACGTGGAACGTGATTTTACGTTCGTGCGTTTACGTTTTTACGTTAAAAGGAGCGGGGGAAGCCCGCGATTATGCTTCGGTGGTGACGCCGGCCAGTTCGGGATCGATCATGATGCGGCCACAGTATTCGCACACAATGATTTTTTTGTGCATGCGAATTTCCATTTGGCGTTGGGGCGGGATGCGGTTGAAGCAACCGCCGCAGGCGTTGCGTTGCACATACACGATGCCAAGGCCGTTGCGAGCGTTTTTGCGGATGCGTTTAAAGGCGGTAAGAGTACGTTCGTCGACTTTTGTTTCGAGTTCTTTGGCTTTGGCGCGGAGGGATTCCTCTTCTTGACGAGTTTCGCTCACGATTTCGTTGAGTTCGCCTTGTTTTTCGCCGAGGATGTGTTCAAGGTCGGCGAGGCGTTCCTCGGTGGCTGCGATGTCGTTGCGACGAGCGTCAATGGTTCGTGAGTGGTCGTAGATGTGCTTGTTGGCGAGTTCGATTTCGAGGGTTTGGAACTCTACTTCTTTGTGGAGAAGGTCGTACTCGCGAGAGTTGCGCACGTTGTCCATTTGCTTGGAGTAACGTTCGATAAGACTCTCACATTCGGCGATTTTGCGTCGTTCGGCTTCAACGGCCTTGCCGAGTTCGTCGATTTCGCGAGCGTAGTTGTCGATACGGGTGTGCAAACCGGCAATTTGGTCTTCGAGGTCTTTGACTTCGAGGGGGAGTTCGCCGCGGATAGTTTTGATGCGGTCGATTTCAGAGAGGATGGTTTGCAGGTCGTAGAGCGACTTGAGTCGTTGCTCGACAGTAAGATTTTGTTCCGATTTCTTTTCTGCTGCCATTGGCTTATAAGTAGTTTATGGGATTTTTTTCTAATTCGGATTTATAGACTGCAAAGTTAGGAAATTTTTTGCAAATAACGTCATAAAAAATTGACTTTGCGCAATTTTCGCTTTCAAAATGGCCGATATCGACTAAGAAAATGGAGTCGGCGTGGTCCACGAAGTCGTGGTAGCGGGTATCAGAAGAGATGTATGCCTGCGCGCCGGTGCTGATGGCAGTGGGGATAAATTCTCCACCGGAACCGCCGCAGAGAGCGATGCGCGAGATTGGCTGCCGGGGCATCGGCGTGGTGCGACACACCGGCGAATTGAAAGTGCGGCGCACCAAGGCGGCAAAGTCGGGTGCAGCCATTGGTTGCGGCATGGTGGCTACAACACCAAGACCGATTTCCGGGTCGGCTTGGGGCGCAAGCACGCGTTCCACGGTGGCACCGAGCATTTTCGCCATGGTGTGGGAGATGCCGCCGCGTGTGGAGTCGAGGCAAGTGTGGGCCGAGAAGATGGTAAGGCCATGGCGAATGGCTTTGATGACACAACGCTCCACGGCAGTGGCGCCTGTGATGCTTTTCAACCCGCGAAACAGCAACGGATGGTGCGACACTATGAGCGAGCAACGGCGCATGATCGCCTCGTCGACCACAATTTCTGTGACGTCGACACAAAGCATCACACCGCTACATTCATCGTCGACACACCCCACTTGCACCCCTGAGTTGTCCCAAGATTCTTGGTAACTCAGCGGGGCAAAGTCGGTGATTGCGTTTATGATGTCGCGGTTGGTCATTCTTTGGGCAGGTCAACCACGAGGTTGAGTTCGTCGAGTTGCTTTTGGTCGAGGGCGGCAGGTGCGTCGAGCATCACGTCGCGGCCGGAGTTGTTTTTTGGGAAAGCGATGCAGTCGCGGATTGAATCCAAGCCGGCAAAGAGCGACACCCAGCGGTCGAGGCCGTAGGCGAGGCCGCCGTGAGGTGGAGCGCCGAACTTGAAGGCATTCATCAGGAAGCCGAACTGTTCTTGTGCGCGTTCGGGTGTGAAGCCCAATATTTCGAACATCTTGGCTTGGAGTTTGCTATCGTGGATACGGATAGAGCCGCCACCTACTTCCACACCATTGATTACCATATCGTAGGCATCGGCACGCACGGCTGCGGGGTCGGTGTCGAGCAAGGGGATGTCCTCGTCTTTGGGGTGAGTGAAGGGGTGGTGCATGGCCATAAGGCGATTCTCTTCGTCGCTCCATTCAAACATGGGGAAGTCGACCACCCACAGGCAGGCAAACTTGTTCTTATCGCGCAGACCGAGTTGTCGAGCCACTTCGAGGCGGAGTTCGCAGAGTTGCTTGCGAGTGCGCATGGCGTCGTCGCCGCTGAGGATGAGGATGAGGTCGCCCGGTTCGGCGTTCATGGCTGCGGCCATTTGGCGGAGCACGTCTTGCGAGTAGAATTTGTCAACGGAAGATTTCACGTTGCCATCGGCTTCCACGCGAGCGTAAACCATACCTTTAGCGCCAACTTGCGGACGTTTCACATATTCGGTGAGTGCGTCGAGTTGCTTGCGAGTGTAAGTGGCAGCGCCTTTAGCGCAAATACCGCCGATGTAAGCGGCATTGTCGAACACGCTGAAGCCGTGGCCTTTGAGCACGTGCATCAGTTCCACAAATCGCATATCGAAGCGCAAGTCGGGTTTGTCGGAGCCGTAATATTTCATGGCATCGGCCCAAGTCATGCGCAGGAATGGTTCGTTGATTTCAATGCCGCGAATTACCTTAAACAGGTGCTTGGCCATGCCCTCGAAGAGTTCAATTACATCATTTTGCTCGATAAAACTCATTTCGCAGTCGATTTGGGTGAACTCGGGCTGACGGTCGGCGCGGAGGTCCTCATCGCGGAAACATTTCACGATTTGGAAGTAACGGTCCATGCCCGACACCATCAGCAGTTGCTTGAGTGTCTGGGGCGACTGGGGCAGAGCGTAGAATTGGCCGGGGTTCATGCGCGAGGGTACCACGAAGTCGCGAGCGCCTTCAGGGGTGGAGCCCACCAACATGGGAGTTTCGATTTCGAGGAAGCCTTTGGAGTCGAGGTAACGACGCACTTCCATAGTCATGCGGTGACGCAGTTCGAGATTGCGGCGCACGGGATTGCGGCGCAAGTCGAGGTAGCGGTAGCGCATACGCAGGTCGTCGCCGCCGTCGCTCTCGTCTTCGATAGTGAATGGGGGCACTTCCGAAGGATTTAGCACGGTAAATTCCGAAGCCATGATTTCGATGTCGCCGGTGGGCATATTGGGGTTCTTGGCTGTACGTTCAGCCACACGCCCCTTGACTTGCACCACGTATTCGCGGCCGAGGTGGTTGGCTTGTTCGGTAAGTTCGGCATTGTCGTCGGAGAGGAACACTACTTGAGTGATGCCGTAGCGGTCGCGTAGGTCCACGAAGACCATACCGCCCATTCTGCGGACGCGTTGCACCCATCCGGCCAGCGTAACCTGTTGGCCAACGTTTTCCATGCGCAATTCGCCGCAAGTATTTGTTCTAAACATTGTTATGAAGCGTTTTGTAGTGAGTATTCGATTTAAACATACAAAGTTACGAAGAATTTGCCAAATACACACTATTTGGAGCAAAAAAAGTGAAAAAGCGACGGGTA
>SFNM01000086.1 GCA_004552725.1 Bacteroidales bacterium
TTTTGGTTAGCTAAACTAATATAAGAGTCAGCATTTCTGACAATGATATTCATTGTCTTAACAGCATCCTTATATTGGTTATCCCTCTTTATATCGTAATAAGTTAATATTGTAATGGGTATTATAATAGCTGTGATAACAGCACACACAATACCAATTCTCAATAATTTTTTATAATTCTCAATATTTAATGTTCTTAAATATTTGAAGAATTTATATAGCAGAAATACCAGCAGGATAAACACTGCCAAAATTATCAAATCAAGGTATGTAATGGGGGTATTTATCTTATTTTCATCTGCTATTTCATCCAATACCCATTGTTGAGAAAACCCCAACAATGTAGTTAATACGCTATATCCTAATAATATAATCCTTTTCATACGGCAACTTTCATATTTCCAACTGCGATTATCAAGCACACCAAGATAAACGCTACAATGGATAGATCAATTATGCAAAATACTAAAGCCATTATATTTTTCTTCATTCGTTGCAAAATGTAGGCAACAAACATTGAAAAAATAGCCAAAGGCTGCATAATTATAAACAGAAATACATTTATGAAGCCGTAGGACACCCCAAAGGTGGTGCTTGCCGACTCCATAATTTCTATACAGAGGTTACATATTAAAGTCCAATCCATTGCTCACGTTGTCTTTTATCCTGCAAAGTTAGCAATATAATTTTGTGTCACAAAATCAATGTGACACACAAATGGCTAACACTCAATACGCTCTCCACCTCAAAGGTTTCGTCGGCGGTGCCGACTTCGACCGCAACTATGTCGACTATGTGCTCAATCAGCACGTCGGCAAGCCTGTCAACGTGCTTATAGACTCGCTTGGCGGCTCAGTGGCTACCGCCCTGAGCATCGCATCGGCGTTCCGCAACCACGCCGACGTGTCGGTGCACTTTGTCGGCATGAATGCTTCGGCGGCAACCATCGCTTCGCTCGGCGCCAAGCACATCAGCATCGACGCGAACGCCATGTACCTCGTGCACAAGTGCAGCTCGGCTTTCTTCGAGTGGGGCTCGCTAAACGCCGACCAATTCGCCACGCTCATTGCCGACATCGAGAAAATCAAGGCCGACCTCGACAAGCTCGACCTCAATATCGCAAAGATGTATGCCGGGAAGTGCAAGAAGAACCATACGGATCTTCTTGACCTCATGGCAAAGGGCGGCTGGCTCACAGCGCAGGAAGCTCTTGAATGGGGCTTCGTTGATGAAATCACCGACCTCGCAGACGAGCCTGCACCCAAGTTGACCGATGCCGTCGCTTCGGAAATGGCGGCAGCAGGTATGCCTATACCCAACATTCCCATAGCCGACAAGGACAAGGAGGGAGGTTTGGCTACGCCCGATTTTGGCGGCGCCTCGGCTATCGTCGAGCAAGCTCGCGAAAGCACTCGGCTTGCTCAAAATGTTTCCCGTTTCCTCGCCGCAATCGCATCGCTCTTTTCGGCTAAGCCCGCCTACCAGCCCGAAATTGTATCAAACGCTCAAATAACCATCATGTCAAAAGATTTCCCTCTCCTCTCCGCCGCCCTGGGCGCCGAGGGCATCGCTGTCACCGACAACGTGCCCTCGGTCAGCCTTGCCGACCTCACCACAATCGAGGCCGCCCTTGCGGAACGTGACCGACAGATTCTTTCGGAACGAAAGCGTTACGAAGAACGATTAGCCGACCTGAACGCTCAGGTCGCCACTCTGAAACAAGCCCCTGCCGACTCCACCACCAATGTAGTCGACACAAACCACAACAAGCAGGATGAAACACCCCTCGACGCATACTACCGCAGGGTAAATGCCGCCAAGGAGATGTTCAACGCCCTGCCTTGACCCTCCCTATAATCATTACTCATTCTCCAATCTCTCCTAAATTCTCTCTCCAATGGCAGACAACCATCAGCTTGTGTTCTCCGATGCCGAATACGAGAAAGCCGCCAAACAGTGGGGCAAAGAGTTCCTGCTGATGCCGCTTTACTCCTGCATGGAAACGCTGCAATACATGACCGGTATGCCCGGCACTCGCTACAAGGTTGCACTTCCCACCGTGGAAGGCAACGCACAGTTCGCGCCTTATCGCTCCAACCGCCGCAGCAACGACCAGACCAAGGTAGATTTCCGCGAAATCGAAACCTTCTTCGGCAACGTGCGCATCGACTTCGAGCCCAACAAGCAGATACAGATGCTCATAGGTCAGTCCGCTGCTTTCCTCGGCGACGGTCAGGCTCAGGCTCCCTCGGCCAAGACCGTCATCGCCTCGGTGATGAAGTCGCTCGGCGCCCACCTCAACGACGCTCTGTTTACCGCCGTCCGCAATCCCAACGGTGATACCACCGCCGACCTTTTCAACGGCTGGGGCACAATCATCGACAACGAGATTGGCGATGGCAACATCGCAGCCGCCAAGGGCAACCTGCTCACTCTCGGCGAGGCTATCACGTCGGCTAACGCCGTCGATATAGCCAAGGAGATAGAGCGCAGCTGCGACCCCCACCTGCGCGGCCTCGAAAAGTTCCTTTTCTGCGACCCCGACTTCGCCGACAAGTACAACGACGCATACCTGCTCACTCACCCCGCTGTTTCCTACAACAAGCAGTATGAGCAGCCCTTCGTCGAAGGTTCTTCCAAGAAGACCACAATCGTTCCGCTCGACTGCCTTGCCGGTACCGACAAGTACATCGTCACTCCCAAGTCGAACATCCTCTACGGCTACGACAATATGTCTGACCTCGAAACGCTCGAAGTCAAGCGTTACGAGCCGTGGGTGCTCACTATCGCCGCAGCAATGTTCTTCGGCTGTCAGTTCTACACCATCGACAAGCGTTTCTTCAACGTCGTTAAACTTCATCAGTAAACCGCTATGGCCAATCCTCCAGCAAATACCTGTTCCGCACTCCAACGTTCCCTGGCATGGTGTCAGGGAACGCCGGAGCTGCCCGGCGTAAAACGCCGCATCTACTATCTCGCCAAGAGCGAGATTGTGACTTGGCCCACCTTGCCGCGCGACACTCAGGGTCGCCCGACATCGGCTATCCTCACAGGCTCGTTCGCACTCAAGGCTGACACGAAGTGGAAATACATCGACATCCTGCCCGACAAGTCGCAGCTGACCTCCGAGGCACAGGGCGAACTCCCAAGCCAGACCCAGCTCAACAAGTTGACCGCCGTTCACCCCGGTGTGGGCGAGGACGCTTCCGCTGCCTCCGCCTACATCAACAACACCGACTCGGTGTTCTTGGTCGAGGACATGAAGGGCAACTGGCGTGTCGTAGGTTGCGACAAGTGGCAGACCAAAGCCACCGTGGCGCAAGACCTCGGTCAAGGCCCAACGGGCACAACCTCCACCACCATTTCAGTTGAAGCCACCGACGAAGTGCCGGCTCCGTTTTATCGCGGCACTATCGAAACCGAGGATGGCGACATCAACTGCTCACGTGCATAATCCTCTCTCCCTGATATGGCAAGGTCGGGCGCACTCAATCTTGACGAACTCATTGACGAAATCAATGTGCCAGTCCTGGAGGTGCCCGACCTTGACGCTTCTCCGGCTAAAGCCCGCGAAGAAAAAGACCTTTTCGCAGAAAAGAAGCGAGCCGCTTGGAAAGGGGTGCAGGTTGAGGAGGCGCGTTGCGACTTCTCGCCAAACCGTATGCGCATCACAAACCGAGGCGGCGTTTTCTTTATCACTTTGTGGAAGAAGTCGGTTTACGGGCGCACCCTTACCGACATCAAAGGCGACGATGCTATGGTGGACTATTTCGCCGACAACATCGCACCGCTCATCCGCTCGGTCATCGGCTCGTTCCTCTCGCCCGAAGACTACGCGATAGTCACCACACCCAAGCGTCGCCACAAGGAGCGCAACTTCGCCACGATGATCGCCGAAAAAATCGGCAAACATCTTGGCTTGCCGTTTTACGACGATTGCGCATTTGCACCCTCAAAACATCGAGTCGGCACCGTTTTCACCGCAAACAATATCCCGCCACAGCGGAACATCATTGTTTTCGATGACTTTGTCACTACCGGGCAGACGCTCGTCAGTATGCAAAACCTCCTGCGAGCCAATGGCAAAAATGCCATATACTTCGCAGGCATAAACAACAAGATGTGAGGTGTTTATGCGTTGTCCGTCGAGTTTCCTATCGTATCTCTCGCTACTATTTCCGCAGCTATCGCCTCGATGGGAACACAGTTCATAATTTACGTTACATAGTTCAATCTCTCCGCTAAATCAATATGGACCACAATTTTACCAAGCAAATCGGCGAATGGCTCAACAAGCCCGAAAGCGAGCGCGACTATACCGTCGGTGCTCTGTACCTTTTGAAACTGTCGGGCAACAAAATTCTCTACACGAATATCGTTGCCAACATTGACCGTCGCCACGATGTCATAGAGTATCAGCTTCAAAAGTATTACAACTTCCGGGTTAAAGAGTTGACCCACGATGAAGTCGAGGCAATGCAGAAGCAGGTCGATGCCATTGTCGAGGAACAAATTCCTCTCGCCGCCAATGCCGACGAAGCGAAGCATCGCGGCAAGCGTGATGACCACGACCTGCTCCCCGACGAAATCAAGGCTCTCTATGTCGAGAACCTTTCACTGCTCCAACAGATGCGCGAACTTCACTTGAAGCTCAGATCGCTTTCGTTGGAGAACGCCACTTGCCCCGACTCCGAGCGATACCCATTCCTAAAGGAAATAATCTCGCTCGACAAAAAGTTGCACTCCAACTGGGCGCGTTACGACCACTACATACCGACTGCCCCCACGGCTACCGCCGATGCCAAGCCCAAAGCCGCCAGTCGTAAGAAGAAATCTGCCAAGTGAAACGCTCTGCTTCCATAGACTCCATTCTAAAACCGTTGAGAGGAACGCCCAATCAGGCTTATCTCTCAAATGCCGTGCAGGTTGCCGACATATTAGAATGGATATTGTCGCAGGTGGGTATATCAGAAGTATGGCAGACTTCTTTCTCAATCTCCGAGGAGTTTTTGCGGCGCCTGTTCTTCATCTGCAAGGGCAACAAGGTAAGCCGCATAAACCTCGTCCTCGACCACAAGGCGACCAACAAGACGCTCAAACTGTGGGCTTTCATAACCCAAGTTATCGAGCGCACCTATCTTGCTGACAATCATAGCAAGATATTGTTGGTGAAGTCCGAGGCCGGAGATTGTGTTAGTGTCGTAAATTCCCAAAACCTCACGCGAGGCAATCGTGCCGAGTCAGCGTTTATCTCCACCGACCCGGAAATCTTTGCCGGGCTTTACGCCCAAGTCAACGATTTAATAACCAATCATTCCGTACCCCTCAATGACCTATTCAGACAACGACTTGCAGCAGATTGAAAAATTTGCAAGCATATACTTGAAAATTTCAGACATCGCAGTAATACTCGATATTCCTGCCGATGTGCTGCGCTCGGACATTGCCGACCGCACAACGGACGTAAGCAAGGCTTACCGCCGTGGCAAAGCCGCCTCCAAGGTCAAATTACATACTCAGGAAATGATGTTGGCGCAGGTGGGTTCGCCTCTCGCTATCGAGAATGCGCACCGCAACCTGCTCGATATGGAAGATGACGAGTAAAGAAAATCAAGATTTCTTTACTCGTTCCGCAGTCATATAAAACTCCTTTACTTATGCCGACTCCCTCCGCACTTGAAATATGCCGCACCGACCTCTTTACGAGAGAGGCCGAGTTGCAGGAGCGTTATCCGCAAGTCCTTGTGGATAAGGTTTTGCGTATTCGGGAAATGTATAATTGGTTCATCTCAAACCCCGACGGCACCGACCGCGAGTTTGTCGCTGAACTATGCCAACGCCACGACATCAGCAAGGTCACGGCATACGCCGACCTCGCTATCGTCAAGACTCTGCTCCCGACGCTTGCGACCGCGAGCCGCGACTTCCACCGTTGGCGATTTAACGAGATGATACTCGCCACTTACAAAATGGCCGAGAAGCGCAAGGACACAAAGACTATGGAGCGTGCCGCTTCATCATACGCCAAGCACAACCGCATCGACATCGAGGACGAACAGGCTATGCCGTATGATATGATTGTGCCTCAGCCGTTCACGGCTACCGACGACCCGCGTGTCCTCGGCATCGAGCCAATCCCCAACATTCAGCAGCGTATCGCTGAAATGATTGACAAATACCGCAAGGAAACTATCGACATCGAAGATGTGCAGTTCGAGGAAGTTGACCTCGAATTTCCTGCGCTATTCCCCAATGAAACACCTGACAACGACGATGAGCGAGAAGAAAATCTACTTTAACAAGCCCCAAAGACTAACGCAGTTAATCGGCGCCAACACCACCGTCATCGTCGCTGGGCGACGCACGGGTAAGACGGACAGCATAGCTGCTCCGTTTGTGCTTCGCAATATGCAGCGTATGCCTGGCTCGACAGGCGGTATCGTCGTGCCTACTTTCAAGCACGGACTCACAAACACCATTCCGGGTTTGCTCGCCGCGTGGAAACGCTGGGGCTTCATCGAGGGCGTTCACTATGTCGTCGGCAAGAAGCCGCCAAAGACTTTCAAGCAGCCTATCATCGACCCGAAAGATTATGAACACGTCATAACTTTCTACAACGGCTCCGTGGCGGTCATTATCTCTCAGGACCGTCCCGGCTCGTCAAACTCGCTCACGCTCTCGTGGCTCCTTGTCGATGAAGCCAAGTTTATTGACTACGCCAAACTCAAAGATGAAACGCTCCCCGCCAACGGTGGCATTAAGTCGTACTTTGGCAAGCACTCCTTCAATCACTCAATTATGATATTGAGCGATATGCCGCAGACGCAGAAAGGCTCGTGGTTCTTGCACTACCGCGACAAGATGGACTCCGAACTAATCAAAACCATTGAGGCCACGGTGTATGAGATATGGCGCACCAAAGAGCGCATCCGCGCCCTTAATGCTACGGGGAAGCCTGTGCCGCCTTATCTCAAAGGCTACCTGCGTCGCCTTGACCGCGACCTCAATAAGATGCGCTCCGTGGCGGTCTACTACCGCGAGTATTCCTCGATTGAAAACTTGCAGCTTCTCGGTGAGAACTACATCAAGCAGATGAAGCGCGACCTTACGCCCCTCACTTTCCAGACCTCAATCCTCTGCCAACGCATCGGAATTGCCAAAGACGGTTTCTATTCCTCAATGCGTGAGGGGCATAAATACGATGCCAACGATAATCAATACCTCGATACTCTCGGCTATGATTATGACTTCGCCACTCTCGACGCGAGAGCGGACGCTGACGTTGACCCCGACGCGCCTATCTGCATCGGCATGGATTATAATGCAAATATCAACTGGATTGTCGCCGGTCAGCCGCGCGACCGCCGCCTCAATATCATCAAATCCTTTTACGTCAAGTTCGAGCGCAAAATCCCTGCGCTCATTGACGATTTTTGCCGCTACTATTCGGGACACCGCAACAAGACCGTCGTGTTCTACTTCGACGCTACCGCCCTCAGTTCCAATTATGCCGTTAACGACCAGGATTTCCGTTGGTGGGTAGTCCACGAGTTCGAGCGGCACGGTTGGCGCGTCGAAGCCGTCTATCTCGGAAACCCCATGCCGCACGATGAAAAGTACCTGCTCATCAATCAGGCTTTCGCAGGTAAGCAACGCCTTGTGCCGTTCTTCAATCGCTCGAATAACGAAGACCTTATCCTCGCTATCCAGTCAGCCGGTGTCAGCCGAGGGCGCAACGGCTTCCATAAAGATAAATCCGGCGAAAAACTCGCA
>SFNM01000087.1 GCA_004552725.1 Bacteroidales bacterium
GTTCGCGCTGTTCGTCCCCGAAAGCGAGTGCAAAGTTAGGCATTTTTTGCGAACTGACCAAATATTTTTGCAACTTTTTATGCTGTAAAACATAAAAAATTCTTACCAGCCTGAATACCAGACGCTTGCAAATAGACCAAAAGCGGCGAGACGCTCCGCTGCGCCGAACCTCACCGGGCGCTCCCGCGCCGCCACCGAACCACACCGCGGCGAACGCTCCGCTGCGCCGAACCATTAGCAAAGCGACGGGGCCGCTTTTGGAGGCTCCGTCGCTAAGGAATGATATGTGGGAGAGTTAGTTGATGATGTCGAAGTGGGTGTAGGGGCGGAGCACCTCGGGCACGATGATGCCTTCGGGTGTTTGGTTGTTTTCGAGGAGTGCAGCCATGATGCGGGGGAGTGCAAGGGCGGAGCCGTTGAGAGTGTGGCAGAGTTGGGTTTTACGGTCTTCGCCACGGAAACGGCATTTGAGGCGGTTGGCTTGGTATGTTTCGAAGTTAGAAACGGATGATACTTCGAGCCAGCGTTTTTGAGCGGCGGACCACACTTCGAAATCGAATGTGATTGCCGATGTGAATGACATGTCGCCACCGCAGAGGCGAAGGATGTGCCAAGGAAGGCCGAGGTCGTCGAGCAAGGACTGCACATGGTCTTTCATTTCTTCGAGGGCGGCGTAGGAGTTTTCGGGGCGCTCGATGCGAACGATTTCGACTTTGTCGAATTGGTGTAGACGATTGAGGCCGCGCACATCTTTGCCGTATGAGCCGGCTTCGCGACGGAAGCAAGCGGAGTATGCACAGTTTTTGATTGGCAGGCGATCGGCAGGTATGATTACGTCGCGATAGAGGTTGGTGACGGGAACTTCGGCAGTGGGGATGAGGTATAAGTTGTCGAGAGTGACCACATACATTTGTGCTTCTTTGTCGGGAAGTTGGCCTGTGCCATAACCGGATGCTTCATTGACCACGTATGGCGGTTGTACTTCGAGATAACCGGCTTCGGAAGCGCGGTCGAGGAAGAATTGGATGAGTGCGCGTTGGAGTTTGGCACCTTTGCCGAGATAAACCGGGAAGCCGGCACCGGTGATTTTGACGCCGAGGTCGAAATCGATAAGGTTGTATTTTTTAGCGAGGTCCCAGTGGGGGAGTGCATCTTCGGGGAGGTTTGGCATTGGGCCGCCGGTTTTTTCCACCACGTTGTCCTCGGCAGACTTGCCTTCGGGCACAGCCGCGCAAGGGATATTTGGCACGTTGAGAAGAATTTGGCGGATTTGATTTTCGATGTCGGCGAGTTGGTCGGCGAGGGGCTTGAGTTCTTCTTTGAGCGCGGCCACTTGGTCTTTGGCTGCTTGTGCTTCATCCTTTTTGCCGGCTTTCATAGCGGCGCCGATAGAAGCAGCCAATCGGTTGAGTTCGGCGGCGGTATTGTCGTTTTTGAGTTGGAGAGCGCGACGTTGGTTGTCGAGGTCGAGCACCTTAGTGATGGGTTCACGACCGTCGAAGCCTTTGACAGCGAGACGAGCGATAATAAGCTCGGGGTCGGCTTTGATTTGCTGCAGTGTGAGCATATTATATATAATAATGTGTAAATGATTATTTTGCTAAGAGTTGGCGCACTTTTGCGGAGATGGCTTTGCCGTCGGCGCGACCGGCCAAACGAGCGGTAGCGACTTTCATCACTTTTCCCATATCAGCGGGCGAAGAAACGCCCACTTCGGCGATGATGGATGAAAGTTCGGCAGAGAGTTCCTCGTCGGAGAGTGCTTTTGGGAGATATTGTTCGATTACAGAAGCCTCAGCGAGTTCGTTTTCGGCGAGGTCGGGGCGTTGCTGCTCGGTGTAAATAGCGGCGCTTTCGCGACGTTGTTTCACCATTTTGACGAGGATTTTGAGGGCGGCCTCGTCGGAGAGTTCGCCATTTGCACCGGGAGCAGTTTTGGCTTCGATAAATTCTTTTTTGATGCCGCGCAGTGCTTCAAGGCGCACTTTGTCGCGAGCGAGCATAGCCGATTTGATATCGGCGCTGATGGTGTCAAAAAGAGCCATAATTATCAGATTACATTAACTGAAGTGCAAAGTTACAAAATTTTGATTGAAAATGATTATTGAAAACTGATAATATTTTCGTAAATTTGCAGAATAATTTTTAGAAGTATAACTAAAACAGTAATATTTTGGACATAGACCCATTGCCGGCGTGCATGTCGGCGCTCAATTATTTAGGTTTTATCACCTGTGAAATCACACCCCACTCGTTTTCGGTGGCTCATGTGATGGCGTTAGTCATTGCTCTGCTTTGCTTGATGCTTTCGGGATTTGTATCTGCGAGTGAGATTGCATTCTTTTCGCTCACACCGAGTCAAATCGACGATATGGAGCAGGACAACCGCACATCCACCATTGAGCGGCTTTTGGCCAAGCCCGAGCGGCTTTTAGCCACTATTTTGATTGCCAACAATTTGGTGAACGTAGCCATTGTGGTATTGTGCAACTTCGCCTTGGGGCCGGTATTCACCGGCATGGAAGAAGTGTGGAGTTTTGTGCTACAAACCTTCATTCTCACCTTCTTAATTTTGCTTTTTGGTGAAATTCTGCCTAAGATTTACAGCAATAATTATCCGGAGAAATGGGCAAGGATGGCCGCTCCCGGTGTGCTGTTTTTGACACAAATATTCCGGCCGGTATCGAAGTTTTTGGTTGGGTCAACGGCTATTGTCAACCGCGTTGTCTCAAAGCAAGCGCAGGCGCTGACCACCGACGACCTCAGTCAAGCCCTTGAAATCACCTCCGATGCCGATGACTCTGACAAGGATATTCTTGAGGGCATCCTTCGCTATGGCAACACACAAGCCTCGGAGATTATGACCCCGCGCATCAATATCACCGACATCAACATTCGCAGTTCATTCTCCGAGGTGATGCATATAGTGGTGGAAACCGGCTACTCGCGTATACCCGTGTACGAAGACAACGAAGACAACATTCGCGGCATCCTCTTTTCGCGCGACCTACTACCATATATCGGCAAGGTCGACGATACGTTCGATTGGCGCAAGTTGCTTCGCGAGCCTTATTTCGTGCCCGAATCGCGTATGATCGACGATTTGTTGGAGGATTTTCGCAAACGCAAACAACACCTCGCCATCGTGGTAGATGAATATGGCGGCACTCAAGGCATTGTGTCGTTGGAGGATGTACTCGAGGAAATTGTGGGCGACATCAACGATGAATACGACAACGCGGAAGCGAACTTCAAACGCCTGCGCGACAATGTGTTCGAGTTCGACGGCCGAACCCCGCTCAACGACTTCTTCCGCGCTACCAACATCGATGATGACCAATTCAAAGATATCTGCGAAGACGCTGAAACCATTGCCGGCATGCTTTTGGCAATCAAGGGTGATTTTCCGCGCCAAGGCGAAGAGTTGACATACGCTTGCTGCAAATTCACAGTCCTTCAAATCAGCGAACATCGCATTGCTCAAGTTCGCGTGACTGTAAACCCTACTGCCCCTCGGCAATGAAAGCGGCCATCGTCATATCCGCTTTAATCGCCTGTGTGAGCGCTTGCGCCCCTCAGCCCGAGGCCGTGCCGCGAGCCACCGCCTACCCACGCCCGGCGCTACCTGACACCGCCTCTACTACCACCCAGATTGGTTCAATAACCACTCGAATTTGTGCCCAAGCCATCGTGGCTCAACCACGGCCCGACTGGCTATCGGTTTCCTTTCCTACCCTCAACGCATCAATCCACATTACCGCTACCGACACCACCACCCAAGCGCTACAGCAAGTCAAAGCCAACCGAATGCAACGTTTGTTGCTCAACATTGGCTCTGCGACATCGTCCAACCGCGAATTTACCACCGCCAACGGATTTGATGCCATCATCACCACCGCGCCTCACTCCCCCACCCCGGTGCAGTTTCTGGCCACCGACCAATCCACCATAGTGGTGAGCGGAGCGGTATACATCCCTGAAGCCAACATAGCCGCGCCCGACTCCATCGCTCCGGTCATCCAATTCTTCGAGCACGAAGCCTTGCGAATAATTACATCTATTCGCCATGATTAACGTAGAACTTCTCACATTCGGCACCACCACCGTGGGCCTCGCCCCTATTGAACGCTCGCTTCCACCACGCCAAAGCGAACGCAAGGCTGCACGCGCCGTTGCTTCATACCTGCTTCAACGCCCCGTCGACATCGACCACTACCAAGATGGAGCGCCGTTCATTTCAGACTTTCATGGCTGTGTCTCAATAAGCCACAGCCAAAAATACATAGCAGTAGCCATTGATAATCACCGTTCTATTGGCATCGACATCGAAGACATCAGCCGAGCAAAGCGCATGAAGCGCATCGCTCCGCGAGTCCTTTCGCCTGAAGAAATCCACGCATACGCCGAACCACAAGAGCAACTCCGCGCATGGACTCTCAAAGAAGCCGCATACAAGGCCGCTCGGCGTGGAGTAGACTTCTTACATCATATTCAACTCCCCACCGACGGCTCAAATGTATTAGTAGTATGTGGCGATGAACTGTCGATTGTCGCCTCGGAAGTACGCGACGACATCGTGCTTTCGCTTGTGACTATTCCTTAGTGCCGTAGGCCAAATCCCCGGCATCGCCCAATCCCGGCACAATGTATGAATGATCATTAATCTCATCGTCAATCACTCCAACCCACAAGGTGGTGCGATCCGACGGGAATGTGCGCTCCACATACTCCACAGCCTTGCGCGAAGCAATCACCGATGCCACATGGATATGCGCCGGCTCACCCTTGGTAAGCATTGCGCGATAACTCAATTCCATTGATGTGCCGGTGGCCAACATCGGGTCAGCAATAATCAACACCTTGCCATCGATGCGCGGCGATGCCAAATACTCGATGAGCACATCAAAATTATCTTGCTTTTCGCGATACTTGCGATAGGCCGACACAAACGCATTCTCTGCATGGTCGAAATAATCCAAAAAACCTTGATGGAAAGGCAAGCCTGCGCGAAAGATAGTGGCTAACACCACTTTATCCGCCACATCATGGCATTTAGCCACAGCCAACGGCGTTTGCACATCCACCTCGTTATATTCCAACGTTTTGCTTATTTCATAAGCCATAATCTGGCCCACGCGCTCCAAATTGCGACGAAATCGCATCGAATCGCCTTGCATTTCAGTGGAGCGCATCTCCATCAGATAGCGCGACACCAACGACGGCGTCTCAGCAAAATTCACTATTTTCATATCTATATTACAGTTTAATTTATTTTTTGGCAAAAATAGCAATTTTTTGCCAAAAAAATTCACTATCCCACTTTTTTATCCTAATTTTGTATGGAATTTTAACCATTGCGTACATAAATCCTCATATTGTATGACAGAACTATTACCCAACAATATAGAAGACAATACTCTATTTTCGCAGATAAAGAATGTGCTTGACCAAGCGCGCCGACAGGTGGCACGCTCCGTCAATAGCACCATTGTTCAAGCATATTGGCAAGTGGGCAAGTATATTGTAGAGTACGAGCAGCAAGGCCAAGGCCGAGCCGAGTATGGCAAAGGTGTGATTAAAAACCTCTCCGCTCGGCTTATGAAGGAATATGGAAGTGGATTTACATCAACTAACTTAAAGATTATGAGACAGTTCTACCTTTATTATCCAAAAGGTCACGCACTGCGTGACCAATTGAGTTGGACCCATTGGAGAGCTGTTCTTACTGTACAAAATGAGGTAGCACGCAACTACTACATACAAGAATGTGCTGCTTCTAATTGGAGCACACGTCAATTGGAACGCCAAATCAACACCCTATATTACGAAAGAATGTTGGCAAGCCGCAACAAAGATGCCGTAAAAGCGGAGATTGAGCAATCCGTCCCTGCCACATTGCAACCTCGTGAGATTATTCACGATCCTTTCATTCTTGAATTTCTCGGCATCAAACAAGGTGAACATTTCCTCGAAGGCGACCTCGAACAAATGTTAATCAGCAAGTTGCAACATTTTCTGCTTGAATTGGGGCGCGGCTATACTTTTGTAGCCCGCCAGAAACGCATCACCTTGGGCGACAAACATTTCTACATCGATCTCGTTTTCTATAGCATCCCGGCTCGCTGCTACGTGCTAATCGACCTCAAAATGGATGAACTAACCCACCAAGACTTGGGGCAAATGCAAATGTATGTAAATTACTACACCCGAGAATTGATGAATCCTGGCGACAATCCTCCGGTAGGCATCGTCCTCTGCGCTGAAAAGAACGATACTGTAGTAAAATACACACTCCCGGAAGGCGAAAATCAGATTTTTGCCGCCAAATATATGACATACCTTCCTACGCAAGAAGAAATCCGCCAACTTCTTTGCGAAGGATACACCGACTACGGTAACAATCTGTAATATATATGATTATGTAAACTTCTATAGGCCGACGACAATGTCGTTGACCTTTTTTTAACGTTTTACATACAACCAATTTTTGGCAAAAATAGCAATTTTTTGCCAAAAAACTTCACTATCCCACTTTTTTATCCTAATTTTGCACCTAATTTTGTTTAACCACTCATTCAACCTATTAAACTATGTCGACCAATACAGTAGATAATACACGCAAAGTCACCACCAAACGCCTCATCGAAATGAAACACCGAGGTGAAAAAATTGCTATGCTCACCGCCTACGACTACTCTCTCGCTCAATTAGTCGATGATGCCGGTATTGACGTGATTTTAGTGGGCGACTCGGCCTCCAACGTGATGATAGGCAACCCCACAACCCTCCCCATCACACTCGACCAAATGATTTACCACACCAAATGCGTCACCAACGCTTGCAAACGCGCGCTCGTGGTGTGCGATATGCCTTTCGGCTCATACCAAGGCAACTCCAAAGAAGCGCTCAACTCTGCTATCCGCATCATGAAAGAGAGCGGCGCTGAAGCAGTCAAAATGGAAGGTGGCGCCGAAATCGCCGAGTCGATCGAACGTATCCTCACCGCCGGCATACCCGTGATGGGACACCTCGGCCTCACACCCCAATCCATCAATAAATTCGGCACCTACGCAGTCCGCGCCAAAGAAGAAGCCGAAGCCGCCAAACTCCTTGCCGATGCCAAACGTTTGGAAGAAATCGGGTGCTTCGCTTTAGTGCTCGAAAAAATTCCCGCCGCATTAGCCACCAAAGTAGCACAATCCATCTCCATCCCGGTTATCGGCATCGGTGCCGGCAGCGGTGTCGACGGACAAGTGCTCGTACTCCAAGATATGCTCGGCATCACTCGCGGCTTCTCGCCCAAATTCTTGCGCCGCTATGCCAACCTGGCCGACACCATCAACTCCGCCATCAGCAAATACATCGACGACGTGAAGAACGTTGACTTCCCCAACGCCGACGAACAATATTAACTACCAATAAAGCAAATATAATGGTGCCAAACTGTGTGTTTATCATTCAGTTTGGCACCATTATATTATTCTCATAATCATATACTAATACTATACGCCGAATGGCCTCTCCTCAAATTTTACGCTGAAAGCCATCAGTTGCATACATAATTCCTCTCCACTCGCTCTATCATTGTCTATTTTAGCGCAAAAATTGGTCATTTTTACTACAATCCGTGTCAGTTTGCCAAAAAATCACTACCTTTGTAAGTCAAAACCTGCTTACGAAAGATGAACCAACGCTACCAGCATTTAAAACTCCTCTTTATATTCATCGTTGCGCTCCTGCCTCTGGCTGCGCAAGCACACTTTACAAAGACAACTACTTCATCATTGGCCCGCCACTGTTCAATGGCAAACCAAATTCTCATAATACCGACGTAAAATTCCAAATATCCGTCCAGCAACGCCTCACAAACGCCACCCTCCCCGGTGGAACATACCTCTACCTCTTCTATAGCCAAAAATGCTTTTGGAACGTTTTCGAAGAATCTCTGCCTATGACCGATCTCAACTTCAACCCCGGCATCGGCATCTGCAAACCTCTCTTCGTAAAAAACCGATATATCGGCAAACTTTCAATGATGATTGAACACGAAAGCAATGGCAAAGACAGCATTGCCTCGCGCTCATGGAACAAAATC
>SFNM01000088.1 GCA_004552725.1 Bacteroidales bacterium
GCGAGGCTATCGAGAAGGCTTAATTATTGGAATCAGTAAATAGAAGGGAAATATGACATTTACTTATGATGTGATCGTGGTGGGTGCCGGACATGCCGGCTGTGAGGCTGCCGCTGCCGCTGCCAACTTAGGCTCGAAGACGTTGCTCATCACGATGGACATGAACAAAATTGCCCAGATGAGTTGCAACCCGGCTGTGGGTGGTATAGCCAAAGGGCAGATCGTACGTGAGATCGATGCCTTGGGTGGTTATATGGGCATCGTGACGGATCGGACGGCCATCCAGTTTCGCATGTTGAACCGCAGCAAGGGGCCTGCCATGTGGAGTCCCCGTGCGCAGAGCGATCGGGCCCGTTTCATCGAGTGCTGGCGAGGCATATTAGAGAATATCCCCAATTTATATCTCTGGCAAGACATGGTAAAGGAACTGCTGATCGAGCAGGGTGCGGTCTGTGGCGTACGTACCGGCATGAATGTGGAGTTCCGGGCGAAAGCCGTCGTGTTAACCAACGGTACTTTCCTCAATGGATTGCTCCATATCGGACGCACACAGATCCGAGGAGGCCGCATTGCGGAACCTGCTGCGACAGGGTTAACCGAGCAGTTGAAAGCATTGGGTATTCGCACGGATCGGATGAAGACCGGAACACCTGTGCGCATTGATGCCCGCAGTGTCCATTTTGAGGAGATGACCGAGCAGCCAGGCGAGGATGATTTCCATAAATTCTCCTTTCTCGATACAGAGCATCGTCTGTTGCGGCAGTTGAGTTGCTGGACGACCTATACCAACGAGGCTTGTCATACCATCTTGCGGGAGGGCTTGCCCGATTCGCCACTCTACAATGGACAGATCCAAAGTATCGGTCCGCGCTATTGCCCCAGCATCGAGACGAAGATTGTCACCTTTGCGGAGCGTAACCAACACCAACTCTTCTTAGAGCCAGAGGGAGAATCCACGCAAGAATATTACCTGAACGGTTTCTCCAGCTCTTTGCCCTTGGAGATTCAGTTGCGGGCATTGCAAGCGATTCCCGCTTTTCGTGATGTACAGATCTATCGCCCCGGTTACGCCATCGAATATGATTTCTTCGATCCGACACAGCTCAATCATAACTTGGAGACAAAAGCCATCCGCAATCTCTTTTTTGCCGGACAAATCAATGGCACGACCGGTTATGAAGAGGCCGGGGGACAAGGCTTGGTCGCCGGTATCAATGCGCATATCAATTGCCACGGCGGGACACCGTTTGTGTTAGGTCGTGATGAAGCATACATTGGCGTGTTGATTGACGATTTGGTGACGAAGGGCGTCGATGAGCCCTACCGTATGTTTACTTCGCGTGCAGAGTATCGTATCCTGTTGCGGCAAGATGATGCGGATATGCGACTAACACCACGAGGCTATCAAATCGGATTAGCGACACAAGAAAGGTATGATTTGATGGAAAAAAAGCGGATGTTGCGCGACGAAATTATCGAATTACTTCAAGCCACCTCAGTAAAGCCACAACAAGTATCTCCCCTTCTTGAGTTGATAGGCAGTGCTCCGTTGCAGCAATCGCAGAAAGCCGTAGACCTGGTGGCACGCCCGGGCGTTACCATACAAGGCCTTGCAAATTATGTAGACGAACTTGCGCATTTACTTTGCAAGTTGCCAGATAATCGTCGTGAAGAAATCATAGAAGCTGCTGAGATATTGATAAAATATCGTGGATACATTGAACGCGAGCAAGCCAATGTTGATAAACTGCATCGTCTCGAAAATGTGAAGATACCACAATCAATTGATTACAGCACCATCACTGCTTTGAGTACCGAGGCACGTCAGAAATTGCAAAAGCAACGGCCATCTACGCTTGGGCAGGCTTCACGCATACCTGGTGTATCGCCCAGCGATGTTAATATACTCCTTCTTATTATGAATAGATAATCAATGTTCCACGTGGAACATCTATATATTCAAACAGCAAATAATCAAACACTTAACCATAAACTAACAAATGGAATACATCAAATCGAAAATCCGCGACGTGGTCGACTTCCCTGCCAAAGGAGTCATCTTCAAAGACCTTACTACCGCCTTCAAAGATCCCCGTGCTCTCCATATTATCGGCTGGGATCTATCTCAACTCTATCGCGATAAAGGTGTCACCAAAGTAGTGGGCATAGAGTCGCGCGGCTTTATTGGCGGCTCCATCCTCGCTTTTGAACTCGGCGCCGGATTCGTACCTGCTCGTAAGCCCGGCAAACTGCCGGCCGACACAGTGAGCCAATCCTACGCAAAAGAATACGGCACCGACACCATCGAGATGCACCGTGATGCTATCACTGAAGACGACATCGTGGTAATTCACGACGACGTTCTTGCTACCGGTGGCACCATGCTCGCCGCTTACAACCTGGTGAAAAGTTTCAACCCCAAGAAAATCTACATCAACTTCATTATTGAAATCTCAGCCCTTGGCGGCCGCAAAAACCTGCCCGAAGGCGTCGACGTTACCTCGTTGATTACTTACTAATCTTCGCCACTCCGAACCCTCTACCCAAAGTACGAATAAACGAAAGCCTCGTTAATTCGTACTTTGTGCTTAATTCTTATCATCGATTTTAGAGCATCTCATAATGTCATTGCAAGATAAACCCGAAGCACTCCGCGAAAAGGTGTCGTTCCTCCCCGACTCTCCAGGCGTTTACACCTATTACGATGCGAAAGGCACCATCATCTACATCGGCAAGGCCAAGAACCTGCGCCGTCGGGTGTCGTCGTACTTCAGCCGCGAGCATCCGGTGTTGCGAACCAACCTCTTGGTGAAGGCTATTGCCGATATGTCATATATTGTGGTACCTACCGAGAATGATGCTCTGAACCTCGAAAATGCACTCATCAAAGAGCACCGCCCGCGTTATAATGTGTTGCTCAAGGACGACAAATCTTATCCGTGGATTGCCGTTACAAACGAACTTTTCCCGCGCGTGTTCATTACCCGTCACTACCTCCGCGACGGTTCCAAATACTTTGGCCCATACACCAACACCGCCATCGCAAAAACCATCATCGAACTCATCCGCCAAATCTACCCCCTTCGCACCTGCCGCCTCCAAATCACGTCTGAATATCTGAAGCGCAAATCAGGGCGTCTCTGCCTCCAATATCATATCAAGCGTTGCGAGGGTTGTTGCTGCGGTTTGGTCGAGGCTGACACTTATCAAAACTATATCGCGCACATCAAAAAGATACTCTCCGGCGACACTGCTGAAATACTCCAATACTTGCGCAGTGAGATGGCACGTCTTGCTGCAGAACTCAAATTTGAAGAAGCACAGGCGCTCAAACTCCGCTATCAACTCCTTGAAAAATACCACGCCCGCAGCGTAATCATCTCGCAAACCACCGGTGATGTCGACGTCTTTGCCATCGACTCGCCCGACGGTGACAACGACGCTTACGTCAACTATATGCACGTTCGCGCCGGCACAGTAGTTCGCAGCATCACCTTGCATTACCGTCGCAACCTCGACGAGCCTGCCGACCAAATTATCGCATACGCCATGGCAGAAATAGCGCAAAAATTCACAGTCGAATACCGTCGCGTGGTCGTGGCTCAAGTCCCCGACGTCGATATGCCCGAAGTGGAATTTATCACCCCGCAACGAGGTGATAAGATGCGTCTCCTTGAAGTTGGCCAGCGCAATGCTCGCCAGCGTCGTATCGACGACCTCAAGCACATTGCCAAACATAATCCCGAACAGCGTACCCGCAAAACCCTGGAGCAAATCCAGAAAGATTTCCGACTCTCTGAACTCCCCACCCATATTGAGTGCTTCGACAATTCCAACATCCAAGGCACCAACCCCGTGGCCTCTTGCGTTGTGTTTCGCAATGCAAAACCAAGCAAGAAAGATTACCGACATTTCAACATAAAAACTGTGGTGGGTCCCGATGATTTCGCCTCAATGCGCGAAGTTCTCACCCGCCGATACTCGCGCCTGCTCGAGGAAGGCGAAGAACTGCCCCAACTTATCGTGGTTGATGGTGGCAAAGGCCAACTCAGTGCCGCCGTCGAAGCCCTCGACGCCATCGGCTTGCGCGGCAAAATCGCCGTGGTGGGCATTGCCAAGCGACTCGAAGAAATCTTCTTCCCCGGTGACTCCGTGCCTATATATATTGACAAAAATAGCGAGTCATTGCGTGTTGTGCAACATTTACGCGACGAGGCTCACCGCTTCGGTATTACTCACCATCGCAACCGCCGTTCAGCCTCCGCCATTTCATCCGAATTAGACTCCATTCCGGGCATTGGCCCCAAAACCCGCACGGCACTCCTTTCCCATTTTCGCAGCGTCAAGCGCATTAAAGAAGCCACTCTCGAACAACTTTCCGCTGTGGTAGGTCCGGCCAAAGCCACTGCTGTCCATGCCTTCTTTAATGCTACAAGCAACTGAGCGTTTCGGCACTTTGAATTGGGGTAAAAACAACACATTGCCATCCCGCCATTACTAACGAGGCGGAAATCCTGCGGATGAAATAGTTAAAAGTATGTAAAAACTTTGCTATAACCGCCGTTCTTCGTAACTTTGTAGTTCAAAACTACTTAATTGTGATTTCTGCGCGAAATATATTCAAATCTTTCGGCAACGTTGAAGTGTTGCGAGGCATCGATATCGACATCGAAGCCCGCGCCGTCACATCCGTTATCGGTCCCAGTGGAGCGGGCAAAACCACTCTGCTTCAGATACTTGGCTCCCTTGCGCGACCCGACTCCGGCTCCGTAGTCTACGACGATGTCGACATCTCCCGCCTCAATGATGCCGCTCTCTCCCGTTTTCGCTGCCGTAATATCGGTTTTGTGTTCCAACTCCACCGGCTTCTCCCCGAATTTTCCCTTTTGGAGAACGTGGCAATGCCCGCCCTAATCGCCGGTGAGTCCAAAGCCGACGCTTTCGCTCGCGCTCGCGCTCTGCTCACTCGCCTCGAACTCACTCACCGAGCCGACCATCGTCCGGCGCAACTTTCCGGTGGCGAATGTCAGCGAGGCGCCGTGGCTCGTGCACTCATCAACTCCCCCAAGGTGATACTCGCCGACGAGCCAACCGGCAGTCTTGACTCTGCCAACCGCCAGCGTCTTCACAATCTCTTTTTCGAATTGCGCGACGAACTCCACGCTACTTTCCTCATCGTCACTCACGACGAAAACCTCGCTGCCGACTCCGACCACATCATCTCCATGGCCGATGGTCGCATAATTTCTTAAACTAATAACTCACAAGTCTAATCATTCTTTTTTAATCATGTTCAAATCTATCTCAAAACTGCTGATGATTGTGCCGGTGCTCATTGCTCCGCTTTTCTGCTCCTGCAACGACGACAACGAAACCATCATTCCCGAAGGCGCTTTCACCGTGTTCGCCACCCTCGAACGCCTCGACAACACCGGTGCTACCTTCACTACCCAGGAACTCGACGACTCCGACCTCGTCACCTACACCACCACTCAAGAACTCAAAGAAAAATACTATACCGTTGGCAATCGTTATGTAATCGTTTTCTCCAACCAAAGCGGCAAGCGCTTCCAAAGTGGTGAAATCACTCTCTACATGGCTTACAGCGTATTCAACGGTAAAGCCGAAAGCCACTCTGCTGCCGACTGCGAAACCGCTTTCAAAGATCCCATCAACCTCTCGATGATTTACCGCACCGGCAAATGGCTCAATATTGAAGCAACCGCTCCCGTGGGCGTGCAACCCAAAACTTTCACTGTTTACGTTGACCAAGCCACTATCAACAACGAAATCCCCGAAGCATACATAGCCTTCAAAACCGACAACATCAGCGGTCCGGAGCGCACATTCTTCGGCTCATTCGACCTCTCGCCCGTGTGGAACCTCAACACCTGCCGCGGCCTGCGCATCCACTACTACACCAAGGGTGTTGAAACCGTCGAAGTTATCAACAAAACCGACCTCCCTATCAAACCTGAACTTTAATCCTCCATATCCACGCCCTCTCATCGGGGCGTGGCTCTTTTTCCGCTTATGGCTGACCGCAGAATTTTGCTCTGTTTGGTGCACATCGGCACCAAAGAATTGGAATACATTCACAAAGCATTCGACGACAACTGGGTTGTGCCCCTCGGGCCCGATGTCAACGCTTTCGAACACGACCTCGCTCAATATATCGGCACGCAAGCCGACGGCTCCGTGCGCCGCTTGCAGTGTGTGGCACTCTCATGCGGCACCGCCGCCGTCCACCTCGCCTTGGCAGCCTGTGGCGTGGCCGCAGGCGACGAAGTATTAGTGCAATCATTCACCTTCTGCGCTTCCGCCAACCCCATCAAATACCTCGGTGCCACACCCGTGTTTATCGACTCCGAACCCCATTCCTGGAATATGGACCCCGAGTTGCTGCGCTCCGCCATCCTCGACCGCATTAACACCACCGGACGCCCACCCAAAGCAATCATCGTGGTGCACCTCTACGGTATGCCCGCACAAATCGACCGTATTCTCCAAGTGGCTAACGAATTTCAAATCCCGGTTATCGAAGATGCCGCCGAAGCCCTCGGTTCCGAATTCGATGGCCGTCGTTGCGGCTCTTTCGGCCATTTCGGCGTCCTCTCATTCAACGGCAACAAGATGATTACCACCTCCGGTGGCGGTGCACTCATCTGCCCCGACGACGAGGCTCGTAGCCGCGCCATGTTCTTCGCCACTCAAGCCCGCGAAGCATATCCTTACTACCATCATACCGAACTCGGCTACAACTACCGAATGAGCAATATCTGCGCCTGCATAGGCCGCGGACAGATGGAAATCCTGCCCGACCACATCGCTCACCATCGCCGTGTACAAGACCAATATCGACAACTCTTGGCCGACATCCCCGGTATCACCCTCCACGAGAACCCCTCGCCCAAGCATAATGCCAACTTCTGGCTTTGCACCATCACCCTCTCCCCCGACCTCAAAGTCGTTGACCAAGACAAAGCATACGCCGCCACTATCACCAAGACCGTGGGCGGAGCCGCCGGCACCACTCGTGCCGCCTCTAATCCACATACCGACTGCGAGCCAAATACCAACGTAGAAGCCTTGCGCCTCGCTCTCGAAAAAGCCGGTATCGAAAGCCGTCCCCTTTGGAAACCCATGCACCGCCAACCCCTCTACGCCGACGCTCCCGCTTACATCAACGGCGTATCCGACGATCTCTTCCGTCGTGGTTTGTGTCTCCCTGCCGGCCCCTGGGTGAGCGACGACGACCTCCAATACATCTCTCAGCATATCCACAATGCCATTATAAAATAAACCTCTCTCTCCATCCTCATTCCGATAAATCATAATCAAATAAATACAATGGAACTCAACCAACTCACCGCAATTTCACCCATCGACGGCCGCTATCGCTCCAAATGTGCCGCACTCGATGAATACTTCTCCGAATTCGGCCTCATCCGTTATCGTGTCAAAGTCGAAATCGAATACTTCATCGCATTAGCTGAGCTCCCCCTCCCCGCTCTCGCATCTATTGACACCGACACCCTCAATGGCTTGCGCGACATCTATCGCAACTTCTCCGTGGCCGACGCTCAACAAATCAAAGACATCGACAC
Source organism: Bacteroidales bacterium (assembly GCA_004552725.1). Lineage (GTDB taxonomy): Bacteria > Bacteroidota > Bacteroidia > Bacteroidales > Muribaculaceae > CAG-873. The sequence continues at coordinate 7,608 of SFNM01000088.1, forward strand.
CTCACAAGATATCAACAACACTGCCGTGCCTATGAGCATCGCCGATGCCATCGCCAAGGTATACCGCCCTGCCGTGGTCGAACTCCGCGACCGCCTCGCCGCTCTCGCCGCCGAATGGGCCGACGTGGCCATGCTCGCACGCACTCACGGACAGCCCGCGTCGCCCACTCGTCTCGGCAAAGAAATCCAAGTGTATGTGTACCGCCTCACTGAGCAACTCGCCTCGCTCGACGCTGTGAAAATCTCCGGCAAATTCGGCGGTGCAACCGGCAACTTCAACGCCCACCATGCCGCTTTCCCTGCCATCGACTGGGCTAAATTCGGCGCCGAATTTCTGAGCAAGCGCCTCGGCATCGAGCGCGAAGCCTTCACCACCCAAATCTCCAACTACGACAACCTCGCTGCCCTGTTCGACGCTATGCGCCGCATCAACACCGTGGTGCTCGACCTCGACCGCGATATGTGGATGTACATCTCCATGAACTACTTCAAACAGCAAATCAAAGCCGGCGAAGTAGGCTCTTCGGCTATGCCTCACAAGGTCAACCCCATCGACTACGAAAATTCCGAAGGCAACATCGGCATCGCCAACGCTCTCTACGCTCACTTGGCCCAAAAACTGCCCGTATCGCGTCTTCAACGCGACCTCACCGACTCCACTGTGCTCCGCAACGTCGGTATTCCCATGGCTCACTCACTCATCGCCTTTGCCTCTACCCTCAAAGGCCTCGGCAAGGTGCTCCTCAACCGTGCCGCTATCGACGCTGACTTGGCCGACACTTGGGCCGTGGTAGCCGAAGGTATCCAAACCATCCTCCGTCGCGAAGGTTACCCCCATCCCTACGAAACCCTCAAGCAACTCACCCGCACCAACTCCGTCGTAACCGCCCAATCCATCTCAGAATTTATCGACACTCTCGATGTTTCCGACCAGGTTCGCGCCGAGTTGCACGCCCTGTCGCCCTCAACCTACACCGGTATATGATGCCTCCTCGCATTATTCCGCCTCATCTCCGCTGTAAACCCGTCAGCGTGCTCTTCGTGTGCCTCGGCAACATCTGCCGTTCACCGGCCGCTGACGGCATTATGCACAGCCTGGTCGAGGAGCACGCTGTGGCCGACTGCTGGACAATCGACTCCGCCGGCATCGGTGGTTGGCACGTTGGCGACCTCCCCGACAAGCGTATGCGCGTGCACGCCCGTCGTCGAGGCTACGAACTCACTCACCGAGCACGTCAAGTTCGTGAGGCCGATTTCGACCGCTTCGACCTCATCATCGGCATGGATGCCCAAAACATCGACGACCTCCGCCACATCGCTCCCACTCCCGAAGCCATGGCCAAAATCTACCCCATCAGCCGGTGGATGGGACGCGTGGCATCGCCCTACGACTATGTGCCCGACCCATACTACGACGGCGCAGAAGGCTTCGAAAACGTCCTCACCCTCCTCGAAGACGCCCTCTCCGCTCTCCTGAGCGATTGGTCCACCCTATAACCGCCTTACGCCACGAATTTTGGCTGTTTTGGCAGTTTTTTTGCGGAAAATTTGCGTAGTTCGGAAAAAAGTCGTACCTTTGCAACGGGTAAGTCCTACACGACCAGCTCCCCGAGAATCCCCCAGGTCCTGACCGAAGCAAGGGTATTGGGTCGTAGCGGTGCGATGTAGTCAGCTTACCCTTTTTTTATTCTGATTTCTAACTATTTACTTCATTGATATGCGCACGCCCGACGAACTCTCCGGTTGCACTCTCCTTGGCAACCAAGGCACCAAGTATGCCGACAACTACTCGCCTCAGGTGCTGGAAACATTCCCCAACAAGCATCCCGAGAACGAGTACTTAGTCACTTTCAACTGTCCGGAGTTCACCACTCTCTGTCCCAAAACCGGCCAGCCCGACTTCGGCGAAATCATCATCAACTACATACCTCGCGAGCGTATGGTCGAGAGCAAAAGCCTCAAACTATACCTCTTCAGTTTCCGAAATCACGGCGATTTTCATGAGGATTGCGTCAATATCATCATGAAAGATTTGGTGAAACTGATGGATCCGCGCTACCTCGAAGTGATTGGCCGATTTATGCCTCGCGGCGGCATCTCCATCTACCCATTTGCCAACTATGGCGACAGCGAGCACCAAGATTTGGTGCGCCAACGTCTGCTTGCCGCTTTCCCCATCCGATAACGCTATGAAAGACGCTTTGATTGTGCTCAGCGGTGGCATGGACTCCACTACCATGCTCTATGAATTTGCCGACCGTATCGCCCTGGCCGTGACGTTCAATTACGGCTCGAACCATAATACTCGCGAAATAGCGTGTGCGCGCTATAACTGCGCTAAATTGGGCATCGAATTAGTAGAAATCAATATGCCTTTCATCGGACAACTGTTCAACAGTTCGCTCCTCAGCGGTGCCGATGCCATCCCCGAGGGCAATTATGATGACGAAAATATGCGCTCCACCGTAGTGCCCTTCCGCAACGGCATTATGCTCGCTGTGGCTGCCGGATTGGCCGAAAGCCGCGGCCTACACCACTTGATGCTCGCCAACCACAGCGGTGACCATGCCATCTATCCCGACTGCCGTCCCGGCTTTGTCGATGCTATGTCGAAAGCCATCGCAGCCGGCACCTACGAAGGCGTTACCATCCTCGCTCCATACACCAACATTTCCAAGACCGACATTGCGCGTCGAGGTGCTGAAATCGGTGTAGACTATTCCCACACTTACTCCTGCTATAAGGGCGGCGAAAAACACTGTGGCCGGTGCGGCACCTGCACCGAGCGTCGCCAAGCCTTCGCCGACGCCCACATTCCCGACCCCACCGAATACCTTCCCTAATCATCTCTACTTTGAGACCACTAATACTACCGGATCGGAAATAAAAAATAAGTGGTGGCCAGGTGGTTGAATTGAGCAATTAGTGGCAGTAATTCTTTCTGCTTGTCATTCAATATTTCACTGTACATACTTTTTTAGGACAAGTGAGAAGAAATTGTAAATCTCCGGAGCATCATTGAGGATGCGCTCCACTAATAGCGCATCGCTGATGTTATGTTTCTCTGTCTGAGGTGTGTACCAGAAGAGATTCTGCTGTTTATCAATGATACCTTCTCGGGCCAGATTGTAATACCTTTTATTTTGCAAATATACGCCTAAAAAATGGATTTTCAGCCGATATTTGAAAACTATTGCGTAGTAACTATGGTTTGCTGAGAGGATGGGGTTAGTTGGCGCGGCGGAAGCCGGCGGGGGCGGTGGTGCGGTTGGTGGAGGTGCCGGGACGCTGGTTGGCGGGGCCGAAGAAGTCATCCTCTTCCTCCTCTTCTTCTTCGACGGGCGCTTGTTCACCGCGGCGTAGTTTGGGCCTATTTTTGAGGATTGCGTAGGGTTTCTGGGTGTCGAGGGGTGTGTCGTAGATGTCCCACGGTTGTTCAATTTCCCAATTGCGCTTCAGTTCGAGTTTTTTTGGATAGTAAGCGACTTCTTCGGGCTGGATGGAGTCGAGGATGCCGGTGGTCCATACTCCGTCGTGGTTGGAGTCGAAGAACATACGGGCGTAGTAAGAGCCGGGAGTGATGTATTGGAATACGGCGCGGCCATTGGGGGCTGGAACGCGGCGCACGGGCTCGCCGGAGCCGTTGAGGAGTTCAACGATGGCGGTGGAGTCTGCGCCGGAGAGGATGAAGGTGATAGCGGCGTAGTCTTCGAGGTTTTTGATGGTGAAATCTTGGTTGAAAGGTGGATTGTGCTCGCCGTAAATGCTCACAAAGGCGGCTGAATCCACTGTGAAGCGGTACTTGGCGCCGGGTTCCCATCGCAGGTCGAAGTGTCGCAGAAGGAGAGGGTCGATGCTGTCGGGACGCAATGGCGGGAGTGCAACCGATTGCCAGAGGGTGTCGACTTGGATGTGAAGGTGGATGGCGGCGGTGTCGAGGTAGGCAAGGGGTTGGCTTACGGCGAAAGAGAGCGGACGGTCTACGTCGACCATTGAGCCGCTTTTGGCGGTGATTTGAAGCAGGTCGAAACGTGGCGGAAGTGTGTCGGCTTCGATTTCTTTTTTGGAGCGCTTGGGCTCGCGGTAGGTGAATTTGAGGGTGTCAGTCGACCATTGCAACACATCGAGAGAGTCGGGCTTGCGGTATCGGAGAGCAAGGCGGAGGGAGTCGGTGTTGACGATGGCGGAGTCGCTGAGCCAGAGGGTGATGGAGTCGCCTTGGGCGGAGCGTTGTGTGAGCGCCCAATGGTCGGCGGTGGTGCCGTTGAGGTGAGTGCCGACCATTGTGATTACGGGTGTGGAATCGGGTGGCGCGGCCAGGGTGATGGTGGCGCGGCGACGGTCGGGTCGGGCGTAGTCTTGAATGTATTGGGCCTTGTATCCGAGGTTGAACCAGGTGAGCAGCAGGTCGTTGGGCATGTAGCGGATGCCGGGACGTGTGATTAAGGAGTCTTCGCCGACGGAACTGTAGAGGGTGTCGGTGACGGTGATAGGCTCGGTCCAAGGAGAGATTGTGGTGTCGAGGAAAGCGACGTCTTCGGAGCGGTCCCAATGCCAGTCGCGGTTGAGGTCGTTGAGCGCGTAAATGCGGTATTGGCCGGGGGCGAGGTTGCGGATGGTGAATTGGCCGCGTTGGTTGGTGCGGGCGATGCGGTCAGGCGGCAGGGTGTGAATGGCGGAGTCGGCGAGGTTGGAGTAGGCGCCCACGAGCATACCTTGAGCGGGCTCGAGGGTTTGGGCTTCGAGCACAAGGCCGGAGATGCGCAGAGTGTCGATTACATCGCCGGTGGAGAAGTCCAGAGCGAAGCCGTCAAGTACGTTGCCTTCGTTGAGGTCTTTGATAGCGTCGCCGAAGTCGATGGTGTAGGTGGTGTTGGCCTTGAGTGAGTCGCGCAGTTCGATTGAAACTCGTCGCCCGTTGGCCGATATCTGTGGTGATTCAATCTGCACCGGAGAGATGACTACCTTTGAGAAAGCGTCCTCCAGTTGGACATTTTCATCGAAGTAGATAGCGATGTTGGTGGTGGTGGAGCGAGTGGAGCCGGGCGCGGGGTTTGAGTTGACAAACGTGGGCGGAACTTCGTCGATGGGGCCACCTTCGGGGCGTCCGATGCTAGCACACGCGCCCGCAATGAGCGCGCATGCCAAGATCGGTAGCAGGTGCAGATTTTTGAGACGCATTAAATGGAGAGACGGCGCAAGGTGTTGAGCAACTCGCGGTTGATGGGTTTGTCGTTCTTGATGGCTTTGGTGAAGGGCACATAGACGATTTCGTCGTTCTTGACACCAATCATCACGTTGCGTTGGTCATCCATCAAGGCATCGATGGCGGCAGCACCCATGCGCGACGCAAGGATGCGGTCGTGGGCGGTGGGCGAACCGCCGCGTTGCAAGTGGCCAAGAATCGACACGCGCACGTCGTAGCCGGGGAACTCAGTCTTCACACGTTCGGCCAGACCCATAGCGCCGCCGGTTACAGGGCTTTCGGCCACTAACACGATTGAAGAGTTTTTCGACTTGCGGAAGCCGTTTTGGATGAGTTCGGCCAATTGGTCGACCTCGGTGGATATTTCGGGGATAATAGCGGCTTCAGCACCGGAAGCGATGGCGCCGTTCAGGGCTAAGAAGCCGGCATCGCGACCCATTACTTCGATGAAGAAGAGGCGTTCGTGGCTGGTGGCGGTGTCGCGGATTTTGTCCACGCACTCCATGATGGTGTTGAGGGCGGTATCGTAGCCGATGGTGGTGTCGGTGCCGTAGAGGTCGTTGTCGATGGTGCCGGGCAGGCCGATGATGGGGAAGTTGTATTCGTTGGCGAAGATGCGAGCGCCGGTGAGCGAGCCGTCGCCGCCGATTACCACCAGTGCGTCGATTTCGTGCTTGCGCATAATTTCGTAAGCCTGCTGACGGCCTTCGGGTGTGCGGAATTCCTTGCAACGGGCGGTTTTGAGGATTGTGCCGCCCTGTTGGATGATGTTGGATACATTTTGAGTGCGGAAGTCAACGATTTCATCGGTGATAAGGCCGCGATAGCCGCGATATATGCCTTTGACTTTGAGCCCGCTGAAGATAGCCGAGCGAGTGACGGCACGGATAGCGGCATTCATGCCGGGGGCGTCGCCGCCGGAAGTGAGGATGCCGATGCATTTGATTTCTGCCATGGTAGTTACCGGTATTTGAGGTGTTATGATTCGATTAGATGCTTTGAAGATGCAAAGTTAGCAAATTTGGCTCAAAAAAGCAAAAACTTTTTCGAGCTCGGTTGCAAGAATAATACTCGGCCTACCCAACGGCGAGCGCTATCGGCTATTGGCGCTGAATAAATCGTCCATGGTCACAACGCTCTGCACCTGCCCTGAATACTCATTGCTCGCCAAAGTATAGATGGTTACCAAGGTGAGGTGCACAGAGCTGCGACATCGCGTTTCCTCAAAGAAGGCGGTAAGTTTATGCCGCAACTCGGCATTTTTACTCGTTTCTTTGCACGGCGGGCCACTTGCTCCGCTAAAATCTGCTAAAATCCGCTAAATCTGCGGGAGGTGGCGGAGGGTTAGCGGCCAGGGATACGCAGAAGGTAGGGGAAGGGCTTGCGAATGGTTATGGGCAGGGATTTGGAGCGGAGAGCGCGGATGGCGGCGATGGCATCGGCTGCTTCGGAGTGGGTGGATGTGGCTACGTAGTAGAATGGTTCGGCGGTTTGGAGCACGAAAGCGTTTTGGCCGGCGTCGAGCAGGCGTTGGCGGAGGCTTTTGGCTGTAAATTCTTGTTTGAATTGGGCCACGACTACGCAGTAGGCGCAGACGGAGTCGAGGGCGATGCCGCCGTTGGGAGCGGCAGCCACGCGTTGCACTCGGAGTTCGATGGTGTCGGTGCCGTCGATGATAGTTTGAACGTCCAACGGGCGACGGTCGGCGCCGTATATGGCGGAGGCTTCGGCTGAGGTGGAGTCGCGGTGGGCGATGGCGCGGTCGTAGGATTGGCGATAGTTCTCCACGGTAGTGTGGCAGGCCGAGAGGGTAAGCGCGAGGGCTAAGATGGTGAAAATGAGGTGTTTCATATAGATAGTTTGCCGAGTTCGATTACTTCGAGGTCGAAAATATTCGAACCGTCGATTTTGAGCCGAATGAGAGTGCGTTGGCGTTGCCAGCCGTGTGTGCCGGCGGCGCCGGGGTTGATGTGGAGGAGATTTAGTTCGTGGTCGAACATCACTTTGAGGATGTGGCTATGACCGCCCACGCAGATTTGAGGGCGAGCATCGATGAGCATGCGCCGCACGCCGGGCGCGTATCGGCCGGGGTATCCGCAGATGTGAGTCATCCACACTTTCACGTCTTCCACCTGAAAGTCAAGCACTTCGGGGCAGAGGCGTAGGATGGGGCCGTGGTCGATATTGCCGCGGACTGCGCGCACCACCGGGGTGATGGCGCGCAGTCGCTGCAAGGTGTCGAGGCATCCGACGTCGCCGGCATGCCAAATCTCATCGCAGTGAGCGAAATGGGTGGCAAATCGGTCGTCCCAAGTGGAGTGGGTGTCGGAGAGTATGCCTATTTGCTTCATTTAGCGGGGATTATACCGGCGGGGACGGCTTTGCGGTTGACCATGATGCTGAGGGTTTTGGCCAGGAAGAAAGCGTCGGAGACGTAGATGTAGCCGTTGTACACTTGGTTTGTATCCCAGGAGTTTTTGACTTTGTAGTAGTGGTTGCCTTCTTGGTCGACGGCGGTGCCCACGATAACCATGCCGTGGTCGTCGGTGGTTTGCTGCGAGTCGAACATACGTTGGCGCGATTCTTGGGTGACGGTTTCTTCGGGCACGGGGCCGGTGAAAGCGTATCGTTCGGCCACGCGGTCCTTGTCGGAGAGGGTAGTCCAACGGGCGAGTTCAGTGCCTTCGAGGCCGCTTTCATCTTTGCCGGCGGGCATCAGAGCCACGCCCTCTTTCCATTTGAAACCGTCTTCGGAGACGTCGGCAGCCCAAGCCACGGAGTAGCCGTTGGCCAAAGCGTTGTCAACAGTGGCCTTGAGTTGGTCGAGGGTTACGTTGAGGTAGGGCGCATTGAGCCAGTTGTCAGGTATTTCGAGCGAGAAGTAAGTGCCGAAGGGGTGATGGGTGAAGGATGTAATGGCGATAAAGTCGTCGGGATTTACGCCGAGGCTCTTGGCGTAGGTTTGAGGAGTGAACGACTTGCCGTTGACGGTGAACGATTCGGGCAGGACACCGAGGTAAGCGTCGAGCACTCCGGCCAATGCACGAGGCCACGCGGGAGTGATGTATTTGTCGGGTTTGGCTACCACGGCGTGAACCAATCCGGAGAGGATTGCATCAAGTTCGCCGTGCATGTGTTTGTCTTCACCGTATTGGAGGCCGGTGTAAGCCTCTTCGGGCACGAGTCCATAGTTTTGGATGCCCCAAATGACATCGGCGAACGAACCGCCGGGGGCGAAGTTGGCCTGGCCGTAGAGGCGCACGAAGCGGTCGGCTTTGGCTTGGTAGCAGTGACGCACTATGAACATTTCGCTGAGGTCAACTGATTGGCCGGTACGGCGCAGGATGTCGTCCTCGATGAATGACAGTCCGGAGAAGCACCAACATGTGCCCGACTTGTTTTGGTCTTTGACGGAGTTGGTGGGGATGGTGATTTGGTCGGTGAATTGGAAGCCGACCTTGGCAGAATCAGTAGGTTCATCGGCTGCGAAAGCGTTGAAAGCGAGCGAAGCGGCGATGGCAAGAGAAATGAAATGCTTCATAAGGTTAGTATAGGGTTAAATTGTTAATATTCAAATGTTTATCCAACCACAGCCACATGAATGTCGGTGGCGGTAGTGATTTGCTTGGCGATAGCGTCCAATTCGGCACGTGGCACCTTTTGCAGCGAGAGTTCAGGGGTAGGGCGGTCGAGGCTGTAGAGTTGGATTTCGCGCGGACGGATGCGGCGGTAAGCCTCAATGAGAGCCTCGATTTCAGCGTTGGTGGAGTTGTCGACCTCGACGCCGTCGTGCGAGCCTCGAGTAATCATAGTTTGCACGATGACTTGTGGGCCTACGGTGGCGATGCGTTCGATGACGTGCTCGGCGGTGAAGTTGGGGTTGGTAGGGCGGTCGAGCAGAGCGATAGTTGAGTCGATGGCGCTGTCGAGTTTTAGGCAGCAATTGTCGATGCGGCGAAGTGCGTTGACCACTTCGGGATGGGTGAGCATAGTGGAGTTCGATAGCACTGTGACACCGGCTTTGGGAAAATATTTATCGCGGAGGGCGATTACATCGTCGATGATGCCCGGGAAAGCGGGGTGAAGAGTAGGCTCGCCGTTGCCGGAGAAAGTGATTACGTCGAGCGATTGTCCGGCGGCGTGCATTTCAGCGAGTTTGGCTTCGAGCAGTCGCGCCACTTGTGCGCGAGATGGGATGCCGGAAGAACCGTGGCCTTGGGCATTGTACCCGGCCTCGCAATATAGGCAGTCGAACGAACAGATTTTGCCATCGTTGGGCATAAGGTTCACTCCGAGCGAAGTGCCAAGGCGGCGCGAGTGAATAGGCCCGAAGATGGTGTGGGTATAAATTACGGTTTGCATAATAATCAACTTGCTGTGGCAGAATTTTCTTTTGAAATCGAATTCAACAATTTTATCTCGGACTGTGTTAATTTAATGTCGGTTAAAATGCCGGCATTAGCTGTTGCAATTATTACGTCTTCCTTGGCTGAAAGAAGTTTATAATCTCGCAACTCCTTAGTATACAGGTTCTCTGTGTTTATTGCTTCTCTAACGCCTGTGTTGGCAGAGATAATCAGCAATCGTAATAAGAAGTAGGACAGATCGGGATCATCGCTGAAATCCTTCTCCTCTACGGTCACGTTTTCATCAAGGTAAAAACCATAACCTGAGATGTCAAATGCCGACATAATGCGCTCCAACTTGCTATCATTCCGGCCTTTAAACAAGGGAATCTGCACGATTACGCTCTCGTGTTGCAAGCTATCGATAAAAGCGTTTGGCATACCCGCGGTAATCATCTCGCCGGCATAGTTATATGCAGTATTATTGCTGACATAAAGCACAGGCTCTTCGATTGACCCCACACGGTGGGC
>SFNM01000015.1 GCA_004552725.1 Bacteroidales bacterium
GCTATTATTTGATAAGGCGGAATGTCTCGCGCGTTTTTTCTATTTCTTTCTTGAGCTCTTCTTCAGTAGGTAATACAAGCTTATACTTTGAGGAAAACACGTTAATATCATTGCGATTTCCTAAGGTATATCGTATGACGGCATCGTTCTTCTCTGCGCACAAAATGATGCCGATCGTTGGATTGTCCTCCGGCAATTTAACATCTGTATTATAATAGTTGACATACAATTGCATTTGACCAACGTCACCATAATCAGCTTTACCCATTTTGAGGTCAATCAGTATATAATTTTTAGTAATTACATTATAAAACACCAAATCAGGATAAAACGCATCGCCATCAATCACAATTCTCTTTTGCCGACCAACGAAGGCAAATCCCCTGCCAAGTTCCAACAAGAATTCTTCGATATGATCTATTATCGCTTGTTCAAGTTGACTTTCTTTTATAATAGGATCTTCTTTTGCGCCAATAAATTCAAGAACAAAAGGGTCATGGACCAAACAAAGAGGGTTGAATGTTTCAGGCTTAGCAGGCCGATTGCTTACAATCAATTGTCTAATCTCGGATTCATGTTTTTGTGTTGACAATAATCTTTCATAGTACTGAGTGGCGATTTGGCGTTCAAGCTGGCGTACACTCCACTGTCCATTTGATGCCTCTTGAGTATAATATTCCCGTGCTTTGGGATTTGTGACACGCATAAGTTTTCTGTAATGCGACCAACTCAAATTGTGACACAGTGTGTCACAGTTTGGATAAGCCAAGAAGAATGACCTCATATTCCGCAAATTAGAGGCATCAAAGCCCTTCCCAAATTCAGCTGTCAGCCGCAGTGAAATAGTCAATAGCAGTTCATCGCCGTAAGAGGCTCGAGAATTTCCACCTTGTGCCTCAACGATTATTCTGCCAATATTCCAGTAGGCTAAAACCATCTCCGTATTAACAGCAGAATAAACACGTTTACGTGCTTCGTTGATTATAGTACCAATTTGAGCGACAATATTATTTTCATCCACGATAAGATATGATTCCATATTCGTAACAGATTTGTTAAGTAAAAAATAGCTTTGATATAATTTGCAAATTTACAAAATATTTCCTAAGCTCAACAATTAAACCATGAAAAAGGTGTAAAAAGAGCGGCGAGGTGGCTCGCCGCTCTTTTGGGGTATGGGGATGGGTGGATTATTCGTAGACGAGTTCGAGGTCGTCGAGGTAGAGGAGGGAGCCTTCGCCACCTACGAAGTAGTCGCCACCGATGGAGGCGGAGGCGGTGACGCAGATGAAGGAGGGCTTAACTGTGACGCCGTCTTTGTAGGTGATAGTGATTTCGAAGGGTGCCAAGCCGCCGTCTTCTGCTTTGAAGTCAGCGTCCCAGATGATTTGGCCGAAGCCGATGACGTTGGAGCCGTTGGGGTCGAAGAGCTGACGGTCGGCTTTCTTGGTCTTGATAATCACGGGGTAGGTTTTGCCGCTATCGCTTTGGGATTTGGAGTTGTCCAACAGGGCCACATAGACGGTGCCTTTGTCGGTGTCGCCGGAGCCGAGGGCGGGATAGTCGGAGTTGGTGTAGTTTACGGTAGCGGGAGTGTAGCGAGCCCAACCGCGGAGCTTGGTGGGACGTGACGTCCATTCGCGGCCCCAACCGATTACGCCGTTCATGCCGTCGGTGCGGATGAATTCGCCCACGAAGATGTTGCCGGCGGCGAACTGACCCACGATACCCAAACCTACATATTGCGATTTGAGGCGGACGGAGTAAGTGCCGCTGTGGACGAAGTCGGTGGAGGGTTCAGTGGGGTTGACGTTCATCAGAGGAGCAGATGCGGTGTTACCGGAATCCCAGAACATATCGTCGAGGGAAGCGGCGGGCACTTGAATCTTGTCGTTCTTCACCCAGGAGTCGAAGCTGTTGTTGGGCAGCTGCTTGGCGTCTTCGGTGGTGAAGGAGTAGATGGTGGAGCAAGTGAATTCGCCGCTGGCGACGGTGTACTCGTACTTGGTGGAGGCTTCCAGACCGGATACCACAGCGGAGATGGTGGTGCCGCTAACTGTGGTTTCGGCAGCGGTCCAAGCGCTTGCGCCATATTTGCGGTACTTCATCACGGGTGTTTCGGCGTCGGCTTGGTTGAGCACGGCGGTGACGGTGGCGTGATGGGAGTAAACGTCCATCAGGTCGATGGGTTGAGTGGTCGCGGGGTCGTCGCTGACAACCACGTTGAGCACGGCGGAAGCCGTTTTGCCGTTAGCGTCGGTCACTTTTACGGAGATGGGGTATTCGCCGTTGGTGAGGGTGTCGAAGAAGGCCTTCTCGAAGTTGAGTTTGAGGGTCGAGAAGTCTTGGACGTTGTCGTAGGTGTATACCCAGTTGATGCCGCCGTCGTTGACCAGCTGCTTGATAGCTTCGCTCATGCCGAAGACTTCGAAGTCGTTGCCACCGATGCTGAGGGATGAGGCGAAAGCGGGGCATGAGAGCTCGAGGGCGGTCATTTTCGAAGAGGTCTTGATCCACAGGGAGCGACGGGGCAGAGTGCCTTGCTCGCCGCGCACGCCTTCGTTGATGTCGAAGTTGAAGCCTTCGATTGAGGGTGCGGCCACGATTACAACTTCGTCTTCAACCACCACTTCGGTTTCGTCGACCTCGATGGTGAGGTAACCGCCACCGATTTCAGTGGAGGTTTCGTTGCAACGGACGGTCACGGTGTACTGAGTGGCAGGTTGGATGTCGTCGATGGTGAACTCTTTGGTGTAAGCTTGTCCATTAAGGAGGGTGCCGGAGACGGTGCAGTTGAGGTTGGCGTCGCGGGAGTTGCGCATAAAGTAGCCGAGGCGAGTTTCGTCGGCGGCAAATTCGAGCGAGCCTTGGGAGTTGGCCACGGTCAACTTATAGTCGGAGAGGACATCGGCCACCGAAGAGTCCCATACTACTTTCACCACGGAGTTGGCGATTTTGCAGGTGATTTCGACGGCGGTGTTGCTGCCGCGGGTCACAGTGAATTCCTGACGGCCTTTGAAGTAGCGGTCGTCGAAGGAAGCGGGCACAGAGTCGCCGGCCCAAGCTTCGGCCACGTAGGTGCCGGCCACGAGTTTGATGCCTTCGGCGGGGAGGTCGGCGGGGGTGTCGAAGTGGCGCACCAAGCCGGTGGAGTTGGAAATCCAGATTTTGGTGGATTCGCGCAGCTCGTCGACGGTGGCGCGGGAACGCGCCTTCACATCCGAATTGAGGGTGGTGGAGATAAACACTTTACCTTCGCCTTTCACCTCAAACGGTTCTTCGCTGGAGCAGGCGCTCAGCGCAGCGGCGGCAATGCAACCGGCCGCAAGAAGTTTTACAGAGTGTTTCATTGTTATTCTACTACGAAGGTTAATGTTTTAGCCACCTGATGGTTTTTGTTATCGGTGACAGAGATAGTGAAGTTGTGAGTGCCTGGGAAATTATTCAGAAGGCCAATAAAATTGGTGATATCGAAAGGCACGTGAGTTTGGTCGATAACATCGCTGCCAATGGCGAGGCCGAGGCCATCAGGACCAAGAGTAGAGGCTTTGTCGCCGGGGTAAGCAAGGTCAAAAGTAGCGATACCCAATTGGTCAATCGTTGCAGTGAAGTTCGCGTTGGTGGATGCGATGTTGACGATAAGGTGAGCCACACCGTCGGGAGCGTAGATGTCAACCACACCGTTCATACCTTCGACGGGTGTGTTGGGGGTGTCGAAAGAAAGTTCTTCGGCCACGAAGGTGATGGTTTCTTCGCCGGGTTCGGGGTCGGTGCCTGGACCGGGATCGGGATCGGGGTCGGTGCCGGGCTCGTCGAAGTCTTCATCGCCGGGACGGGTGCCGCTTTCGTTATCTTCGCTCACGTCGACACCGCCGTTGATGGCGCTATCGGTGACGGACACGTCCACGTTGATGCCTTCACCCGGGTTGATGTTGCCGGTTTCTTCAGGCGGAGTGGTGGGGTTATCCTTGAGGTCGAAGGTGATGATGCGGTGCTGACCGGCGGCGATGTCGGTATATGTCTTGATGATGTTCTCGCGATAGCCCTTGACGGTGCCGGTGAATACGGCGGTGAGGGTCGTAGAACCATCAAGCACGGCGAAGAAGCCCGAGCGGGTTTCGGCGGGAGTGAAGGTGAGTTTGCCTTCGTCGTTGGCGCTGATTTCCACCTTCACATCGTCGGCCATTTCAGCGCGGAGGGCATCGGTGAACACTACCGACACTTTCAGCGAAGCGAATTTGCAGGATACGACGCCGATTTCGGTCACCTTATTTGCTTCGATGGTGAAGTTCTTGGAGCCGAGGAAGTAAGGACGCGACCATTCAGCCTTTTGGACTTCGTGGGATTGCACTTCCACGCGGTAGTCGCCCGGTTCGAGGGAGAAAATTTCGGGCATGGTGGCGTAGGTCCATTGGTTGACCACCTGATTTTGGTTGTTGTAGACCTTGATGAGGAAGGAGGAGAGGTCGTACTCGGCGCGGGAGTTGACCACATCCATAGCGGAGGACACTTCGATGCCCATGGAAGCGAACGACACAGTGCCATCGATGGCGGGCTTCCATTCTTCCGAGCAAGAGGCCATAGTAGCTGCCACGAAGGCGAGCATAGCTAATATCTTGGTTTTCATAGGGGAAGTCGAAATTAGTAAGTTAAAACAATGTCATCGATAAGCAGCTGCGAGCCGAGGTATTTGCCATCGGTTACGTTACCTAAATTGGGGGCGGTAATCCAGTCGTCGCTCTTTGTAAGAGCGTCAGGCACACAAGTTGAGAGGAAACGCACGTAAATCTTAGCGGCTTTCACATGAGCGGAATAGCTGAGATTTACGGTAGCTGTGGTATACGATGAGGCGGCACCAAGTTGGACAGCACCTTCGGCGATGATATTGCCCGAAGCATCTTTCACCCAAATGTATGCTTGGCCTTTGTCGGCGGCGTTCTTGGGTGTATACTTATATTTAAATGTGAGAGCGGAAGGACGCGAGGTGAAAGCGATACCACAGTCAAGGTCGTCGGTGTTGAGGCTACCGGAAACATCGCTATAGCCTTTGGGACGATCGCTACGCGAAGAGCCGAGGTGGTACAAACCTGCATCGGCATACTTCATCTCACCTGAGCATGAACCGATGGCTGTATTACCGGGACCCCAGCCAATTGTGCGAAGCAAAACAGCTGTACCGGACACAGCATCAGTTGAAGAAATTGTGCCGGATGATTTGCAATAGCCATAATTCATACCTTTCGATGTGGTCATCGGATTGTTGGTGCCCCAGCCATCCGGGAATCCGATTCGCTGCCATGCGATTTTACTACTCAATGGCGCATTAGATTGAGCATCCACTGTTGTGGCGCCATCGCAGTTGCCGTTGGGCAGCTGGGCGGCGGTTTCGGTGGTGAAGGATGCGGTGGGGAGTTCGGCCACGCTGCCGGTGCCGGTGCTCACCTTCACTTGGTAGGAGGAAGAAGCGCTCAGGCCTTTCACGGTGAAAGATTTCTTACCGGGGTTGTAGGAGAAGTTGGCGCGCGAGAAGGATGCGCCGCCGTCAGCGGAAACATACACGGTGGCGGCTGCCAAGACTGCTTCGAGTTGGTCGCCGGTCACTGCGCCTTGCAAGGTGGCGGCGGTGCAGTCGACGATGGCTTTGGTGGCGTATGCGCCGCCGGCGCTCACCGCGGGTGTTACCACAGCGGTTTCGCGGTCGATGGTCACGTCGGTGCTGGTGACGGAGGATGAAGTGCCGGCACCGATGATGGCGCGAATCTTCAGGTCGGAGGTAGCATCGGGGGTGGTCACTACGGCAGTGTAGCGGTTGATGGGGCTAACGGCGCGGGAGTTGTTGGTTTGCGCGGTGTAGGTCACGGGCATTGTGCTCCAAGTGGCGCGCTCGTTAAAGTATTGAATATCAACTACGCCGGTGGGGTCGCCGCCGTTGTAGAGCAGGTCGATGGTAAGTTCGCTATCACCTTGAATAAGGGTGCGAGCGTTGGCCAATTCGAGATGGAGGTCTTCGGCGTTGATGGTGAGGGTGATAGGCTCGGAAGCCTTGGTCATATTGTCCTCAGCCACAAGGGTGATAGTGGTGGTGTTGTCGCCGCTCACTACGGCAATCTTTTCAATCATGCCGGTGAGGTCGATGGTGGCCATCTTGTCGGGATTCTTGAACAGGCCGCGACCGGCAAATCCGAGGTTGGTGAGGCGTTGCTGGGTGGAGGCGTCGCAGTGGCAGAGGTCCACTTCAGCGGGCCAGCCTTGGGCGAGCAGGGTGGCGGAGATGGTGGTCATCTTCACGGCTTTGAGGCCTGCTTGAGCCACGATGCTGAATTTGGGCGATTGACCTTGGAGGTAACCGGGCACCACGGTCATCACTTGTTCGGGGGTGAAGCCGGTGTAAGTCACCACGGGAGCGGGAGCGTTCTCGATGTCGTCGAGGTTGATAGTTACGGGCTTTTCCACGGTGGCTTCATCGAAGATAACGGTGATTGAGGCAGCGCCGGCATCTTGGTTGAGGTCGATGGTCACGGTGTAGTGAGTTTTGGCGGCAGCAGTGAAGGTAGCAGCAAGGAAACGGTAGGATTTGCCGTTCTGCTTGGTGTAGTCCACGTAGATTTCCACGTCGCCCGGGCGCAGGTAAGCAGGGCGAGTTTCGGTGGAGACGTAGTCGATGTAGTTGCCGCCGTTGCTATGGAGTTGAGCGCTCCACGCACTCATATAGTCGCGGAAGTTGTCGGTGTACTGAATTGTGACCATGGTGTTGGCCAGTTCAGCGGTGAGACTCACCGGAGTGGTGACATTCTCGTTCACCTCAATGGTTTGCGAGCCGTGGAAGTAGGGCTTTTCGAAGCCTTCGGAGTACTCGTCGCCGTAGAATGCTTCAAAAGTGTATTCGCCTATCTTAAATTGCTGATCTGTAGGAAACTCAGCCACGGAAGCCCAGGTGTTGGAATAGGAACCGTCGGCTGAAGTCAGTTTAACAGATAAGTCGTTGACGGTGATGTCGCCGGCCTCCACGCGCGAGCGCGAAGACTTTACATTTCCGTCAAGGTCAACTGTCGGGGATATTTTGCCGTAACCTTTCACGCCTGGAGTGTCACCGTCGGAACAGGCACTCACTCCGAGCAAGAGGGCGGAGCATAAAAATCCCAAAAACAATGGTTTCTTCATTTTAGGAATTTGTTTATAGTTTTTTTTGCGATTAATATCAGTGTAAATCTGTGTGTATTATAGCAATAGGTAACTTATACCGGAATAGAAAAGCACCTATGGCCGGGGAGAGGGAGCACCTTACCGCACTTGAACTCAAGGCTTGGGATGCTTGCAGGGCAAAATCTTTGCAAAGTTAGTGATTTTTTGTCAAATAACAGCCAAAATCAGCAAAAAGTTCTCAAAAGCACCAACTTTCAAGAAAAAATGACCAATGCCGCAAGCAGTGGCCGAATAAGCCGAATATGTCCAATTAGCCTAATTAGCCCAATTGACACAATTAGCCTAATTCGACCACCGAGCAGCCCCGTTGCCCCACATTTGCGACATTTCTTCACTTTTCATTTGGTTATTTACCTGATACTTAGATGATTACATCCTATTTTCCTGCTAAATCTCCTGTTCTACTGTGAAACTAAGCCGCCCGCGCTGCGAAATCTGCAGGCGGGCGGTGAGGGGGCGAGGGGGGTGGACTGGATTATATGCGGAGGGCGATGGAGGCGGTGAGGGAGCGGGGGGCGGCGGGGCCGTAGATGTAGCCGCTGTCGCGCAGGTAGCCTTGGTCGAAGTCGTCTTGGTAGGCGTTGAACAGATTGTTGATGCCGGCGCCAATTTCCAGGTCTGCACGGTTGTAGAGTCGGAAGGTGTAGGCCAACTTCACCGATGCGTCGAAGAAGCGCGGGGTGGTGACGGCGCAGTCGCGGTCAACACCTGAACCGGCGAGGTGTTGCACGAGCATCGAGCCGGTGTAAGTGCCTGAGAAAATGGCTTTTAAGCCGTGCACCACTTCCCAGTTGGCCACAAAGTAGCCGTAGAAATCCGGGGTGCGGAACAGGCGCTTCACGGTGGGCACTTCGGGGTCTTCGGACCACGCTTCGGGCTGCTTGTAGCGCGAGCGTTGCCAGGTGATGCCGGCTTGGATGTCGAAGTGCGAGGAGAAGTATGCTTTGCCTTCGACGTTGAAGCCGAACACGCGGGCACCGGAGCCGTTGTAGCGTTCCAACACGGCATTGCCGGCGGCATCGGGCTGCTCGAGACGGCGCATGGCGAACACGTCGCTGAGGTCGGTATAAAAGCCCTCGATGAGCAGGTTGGTTTGCACCGAGCCGAAGGTGTGGTAGAGGTCGACCGAGGCGCTAAAACTATTTGATGACTCCTCTTTGAGGTCGGGAGCGAGCACCGTCACAAGGCGTTCGCCACCCACCACGGCCACGTGGAAGTCTTCGTCGAAGGCTTGCGGGGCGCGGAAGCCGGTGGAGTACGACAGGCGGATGTTGCTGTTGTTATCGAGGTTAAAACGGATGTTGGCGCGGGGCGAGATGATGGCGTCGCTGATGAGCGAATGCTTGTCGAGGCGAGCGCCAATGAGCAGGCCCCAGCGGTCGTTGCGCCACTCGTTTTGCAGATAGCCGCTGTAGATGTTCACGCATTGGAGCACGTCGTGGTCGTAGCCCAAGGTTACGTCGTGCAGGCGGTTGAAGTTATATTCCACTCCGGCCACCAATTCCGACGGCATGAACAGCAGTCGGTTGATTTGGTGCGTGTATTGCGCGCCGGTACTGATGACCAAGTCGGCAGTGCGGCCGTAGGCGTTGGGGTCCTGCTCCGAGCCATAGTAACTGCTGCGCTTGGTGCTCTGTGTGGCGGCAAACAGAGCGATGTGATCGCGGAAATCGTTGGGGCGGATGTCGAAGGTGGCCTCCACAGCGTGGATGTCGTGGTCGGTTTGCTCGCAGACCATGGCCTCGTGGGCGGGCACGTCGAGTTGGTCGCCGCCGCGGCGATTTTCGCGAGTGTTGTGGTAGTCGAGGGTGAGGCGAGTGATGTCGGATGTCTTGAGGAAGGCACGCGAGCCGATGGTTTCGCTACGCAAGCGGGCGATTTCGGTGAAGCCGTCATCGTCATGGTCGTAGCCGTCGCGATAGCGGCTTTGTCCGTAGATGAACATACCCGCGCGGCCGTTGTCGGTCACGATTGATGCATTGAGCGTGGTGTTGTTGTCCAACGAACCGGAAGGACCCACGGAGGTGATGGTGTGCTTAATTTGGGCTGAGTTGACCACCGGGTCCTTGGTGATGATGTTGATGGTGCCGCCGATGGCTGAGGAGCCGAACAGGGCCGAACCGCCACCGCGCATTACCTCCACGCGCTCAATCATATTGGCCGGGATCTGCTCCAGGCCGTACACGCCGGCCAAGGCCGAGAACACCGGACGAGAGTTCATCAGGATTTGCGAATAGTGACCGTCGAGGCCGTTGATGCGCACTTGGGTGAAGCCGCAGTTTTGGCAGTCATTTTCCACGCGCACGCCGGGCTGGAAGCCAAGGCCGTCGGCCAACGAGCACGCTCCCACGCGGTCGAAAATCTTGCCGGGGACCACGTTGACCAACGACGGACTGAGGCGTCGCACTTGCTCGCTTTTGGAGGCGGTGACCACCACCTGTTCCAACAGGAACGCGTCGGGCTGAATGGTGAAATTCAGTTCCAAGGTTTGGTCGGCGGCGATGGTGAATTTGGCCGACTGCTTTTGGTATCCGGTGTAGGATACTTCGATGATGTGAGTGCCGGGCTGAAGGTCGCGGAACACATAGTGTCCCGAGGCGTCGGTGAGCACGGCCAAGTTGAGGTCGGTGACCTTGACAAGGCAGTAGGGCACGTGTTCGCCCGTTTCGTCGATTATGTGTCCACCAATGTTAGCGTCGGTGGGGCGCTCGGCCTGAGCCATTGCTACTGCAGCCATTAAGGCACTGAAAACCAATAGGGTAATTCTTTGAAGCATGATGATTTGAAAGTATAAATAAGTGAAAAGAAATGAGCGCAGTGGGGCTACCGGAATGTGTCGACACATTCGGCATAGGTGCAATCAGGGTGATAGCAGAGTACTATCCTTTGATAGCGGCGATGGCTTCGGCCACGGTGAGGGTGGCTTGCGTGCCTTCGGCCATATTCTTGAGGGTGAGGGTGCCGGCGGCGGCTTCGCTTTCACCGATGATGGCCACGTAGGGGATGGCGGCGGCATTGGCGTATGCCATTTGCTTCTTCATCTTGGCGAGGTCGGGATACAACTCGCAACTGATGCCGGCGGCGCGCAGTTGCTTCACTGCTTTAAGCGAGGCTGCGGCTTCGGTCGGACCGAAGTTAACGAACATCACTTGCGAAGCGGCCCCCAATTGCTCGGGGTATAGGTTGAGGCCGTTGAGCACGTCGTAGATGCGGTCGGCACCGAAGGAGATGCCCACGCCGGAAAGGCCGGGCATACCAAACACGCCGGTGAGGTTGTCGTAGCGGCCTCCGCCGGTGATGCTGCCGATGGCGAAGTCGAGTGCTTTCACCTCGATGATAGTGCCGGTGTAGTAGTTCAAGCCGCGAGCCAACGACACGTCCAAGTCCAACTCGGCATCCAAACCTAAGGCCAGAGTTTGCTCGGTGACTTCGCGCAATTCCTGCACGCCGAGGGCGCCGGTGGGGATGTCGCGCAGCAGTTCTTCCAAGCGAGCGAGGCGCTCGGCCACGGTGCCGTCAATTTGCAGAATGGGCTGCAAAGCAGCGATGGATTCGTCGCTCAGACCACGTTCCGACAGTTCTTCGTTGACCTTCTCGATGCCTATTTTGTCGATTTTATCGATGGCCACGGTGATGTCAATCATCTTGTCGGGCGCGCCAATCAATTCAGCAATACCGGCAAGCACCTTGCGATTGTTCAATTTGATGGCGATGCGAATTTTGAGGCGGCGGAATACTTCATCGATGAGTTGGAGCAATTCAACTTCGTTTAGCAATGAATCGCTACCAACCACGTCGGCGTCGCACTGGTAGAACTCGCGGTATCTACCCTTTTGCGGACGGTCAGCGCGCCACACCGGCTGAATCTGGAAGCGGCGGAAAGGCATCTGGATTTCGTTGCGATGTTGCACTACAAAACGAGCGAAAGGCACGGTCAAGTCGTAGCGCAAGCCCTTTTCTGCGATTTGCGGTGTGAGTTTGAGGAAAGTTTCCTCGTTGAGTAAATTCGGGTCAACACCGGCAAGGAAGTTGCCCGAGTTGAGGATTTTGAACAGCAGTTTATCACCCTCTTCGCCATATTTTCCCATCAGCGTAGAGAGATTTTCCATCGACGGTGTTTCGATTTGATGGTAGCCGAAGAGATGGAAAACGGAGCGGATTGTGTCGAAAATATAGTTGCGACGCGCCATTTCAGCAGGAGAAAAGTCGCGAGTGCCTTTGGGAATTGAGGGTTTCTGTGCCATTTTTGTGATTTCTTATTTTAACGACTGCAAAATTACGAAAAAATGCCGACATATCTATCATTTTTGCTTGATAAATCCATTGAAATAGGCCAAAATACTCATATATAAGTATATCATTCGGCTAATCAAAGTGGAAATACCTACTTATTGCTACTGATTTTCATTTTCCACATCGCTTTTTGTACATCTACTCTTGCACAGTTGCCGAAAGTTAACTAATTTTGCATCGGAAATGGACCTTATTGCTTACATAATATTGCTCATAGGGCTTTTTATAGCCGAATATCTGTACATTTGCTTTGCTCGCTCCATAGGAGCGGTGCACAAATGTGCACAGCGCGACTCACACCAACGACCAACGGTAGTGGGTGGCGGCGTGGTGTTCTATGTAGCAGCGTTAGTGGCTTTTGGGCTTGACGTATGCAAAGACTGGTGGCTCATCGGTGGCATCACGGCCTTGGCCGCCATCAGTTTTATCGATGACTTAAGGCCACAGAAAGTGTTGACGCGCTTAATCGTGCAAGCGCTATCCTGCTCCGCCATTCTATATTCAGCCAATTGTTCATTATGGTGGCTCATTCCGGCATTGACATTCATCAACGCGTGCAATTTTATGGATGGCATCAACGGCCTTGCCGGAGGATATAATGCGCTACTATTAGTATCAATTATTGTTGCCGATTACACACTCGGCATTGCCATCCACCCTCTGATTATCTACACATTAGCCGCGTGCATAGTATTCTGTTTCTTCAACATGCGCACCCATCCGCTATGTTTTGCCGGCGATGTAGGCTCAATCACTGCCGCCGCCATAGCATTGTGGCTATTGGCATCACTGATGACGGCCACCGGTTCGTTGGCATACTTAGTATTTGTGGCTGTATATGGTGTAGACTCCTCGCTGACTATAATACACCGCATCATTCTGCGACGACCCATCTGGCGTGCACATCGCATGCACCTATATCAAATACTTAGCAATGAGGTAGGATTACCCCACTTGCTTACAACGGCTATTTACATCACTATTCAACTTATAATCAACATCGGCTTCCTACTTCTTTCGGTAGATCCGTACATCTACTTAGGCGGAGTCGTTGCACTGCTTTCTGCGGTTTACATCGTGCTTATACGGCGCTTCTTTCCGCTGCACAAACTCACGGATTGAGGGCTTTGTTTACTCCGATGCCGAACAGAGCGAAGTCGTAATACACCGGATCGTCAGGGCGGAATTGGCGTAGCGCGGATGTAAGTTGCTCCACCGCCAAGCGGTCGTTGGCTTTGCGCTCGAGCAAGCCGAGCGAACGCGACACATTACCCACATGCACATCGAGCGGTATAAAAAGTTGCGCCGGAGTAATCACATTCCACACGCCCATATCCACGATGCCATCGCGTCGCACCAGCCATCGAAGCGCCATATTGAACCGTTTCAAGGCCGACTTATCCAAGCCTAAAGGCAAGCATCGGCAATCGCTACGGCCATCATTGGCTAATGCTAATTCACGATTGATGGCGGCGGCCAAAGCCCACGCCGGAGCGACCTCATCCCCTACTCTCTCTGCTTTTGCAAAGTCCTCGAGCGAGCCGTATCGTTGGTATATTGAGTGTAAACCACGCAAATAGTGTCGAAAATTCGCTGCAAAAAAAGTACGATGAATGTTACCGTCGGGCAATTCCTCATAGCCTCGATCCATCACATAGTTAAATGGCTGATTTTCCATCAACGATAACATTTTTTCAGCGCTTCGGCATATCATGGTGCGGTTGCCCCACGCTATGGTTGAAGCGAGAAGTGACACTATTTCAATATCGCGCTTATCGCTAAACCTGCGCGGGAATTGCACCGGGTCTGCTTCGATAAACTCCGGCCGATTATAACGAACTGCTTCTTCGTTGAGAAGCAGTTCGAGTTGTTGCATTTCAGATGTCATAAACTTAGAAGATAGCGACGCAAATCGCTCCAGCGATAATAAGGAAAAATGTCCGATGGCAAATCCACTGCAATTTCACGCTCGTTGAGCATCAATTTCACCAACACATCGCCTGAGTTATTGCGAAAGAATATCATCTGCACATTCGATGCCATGGGTGAAATCTTGAAATCGCTCCATGCAGAAGCCAAATGTTCGGGACGCATCTCATCAGTGTAGCAATTGGTCATCCGCAACAAAGCAGTTAGAGGGATGATGTTGCCATCATGGCCAAATCGGAAATCGGCACCATGGCCGCCGCTACTGATGCATTGGTCGGCTTTTTCCACCATATCGTGCACCAAATTGCGAGCATTTCCTGTAAGTTGCCCCTCGGCAGCGGCATACGATGAGTTGCAAGCGAAGAAATTGAAATTAAACACTTGCCAAAGGTCATATAACTCTTGGTCGGTGAATAAGTCGAAGAAACTTATCTTGGTTTCCATATTTTGCATATCCACGGCCACCCAATACATCTGCCACATGAATTCCACCGGATCAAGCCATGTAGCCACCCACTGAGCGTCGGAGAAGATGGAGTTCACAAGGCGGTCGGCCTTAGTTTGCTCGGCACGAAAACGGCGCCAACTCTGATACCATGGGCCTTTTTCGCTACTGTAGAACCCTGATTCGGGCGAATGATAATTTAGGAAATACATATTGCGTTGGCCCGACTCACAAGGTATTACCAATGATGTATTCATCGTGCGCAATTGCCCCACAAACGCAAACATTGAGTGGGCGCAACGCATCACCACAGTGGAGCAAGCCGAATAACGGCCACCACCATCGAACACTTGCGGATAAGCATTGAACATACGGCGAGCGATACCTTGATGTTGGCGCACGCCAAGCGGTGACAATTCGCCGCCTCGGCCTTGGGCTTCAATCCATACCGAGTCGAGGCGTTGAAGCACATCGCTACCTAAAGTGGTCAGCGCGCCGGCGCTTTGGGCACGGCGCAAGATGTCGCGCGGTGCGGTATAATCGTTGTCAGAAATAAGATAACGCGAGCCATGGCGACCATAGTGACTGATATAGAAGGCCTTATAGCCTTTTGGAGCGGCAGTCCATGCGGTGGAGTCAGGTGTTGGATAGGCATAATACACGCCCCCGGCCTTGCCCGGAGTGGCGGCTATTTCATCGAGCGAAGCCTGAGCCAAAGCAGTGGGCATCGCCAAAGCCACCATCATTGCTAAAATAAGTTTCTTCATAGTATTGTATTCATTTTAAGTATTATGTCATTTCTTTTCGGCCAAAGCCTTTTGCCACTTCCATGCAGCAGCCATTGTATCGGCTAATGGAGTGGTTGCCTTCCAGCCCAAAACAGTGTTGGCGTAAGTGGGGTCAGCCCACACCTTCACAATATCACCGGCTCGACGCGAAGCAATCACATACGGCACTTTCACTCCGGTGGCTTGTTCGAATGTATTAATCAACTCCAACACCGACACACCACGACCGGTGCCGAGGTTGAAAGTTTCAACCGGGTTGAGGTTACGTCCTTCGACCATACGGGCCACGGCTTGCACATGTGCTCTGGCCAAATCCACTACATCGATAAAATCGCGGATGCACGAGCCGTCGGGGGTGTCGTAGTCATCGCCGAACACGCTCAACTGCTTGCGGATGCCGATGGCTGTTTGAGTAAGATACGGCACCAAGTTTTGAGGCACGCCATTTGGCAACTCACCGATGAGGGCCGACGGATGAGCACCTACGGGATTGAAGTAGCGCAAAATAATGGCGCTGAAAGGTGCACCGGCAGCAATCACATCGCGGATGATTTCTTCGCAAATTTGCTTGGTGTTGCCGTAAGGCGAGGTGGCCGGCTTGATAGGCGATTGCTCGGTGACAGGGTTCTCATCCGGCTCACCGTAAACGGTGCAGGACGATGAGAACACGATACCTTTCACTTTGTTTTCCGGCATAAGGTCGAGGAGGTTGACCAAGGTATTGATATTGTTGCGATAATAGAGCAACGGCTTCTCTACGCTCTCGCCCACGGCTTTCGATGCGGCGAAATTGATGATACCAACCACATCGGGATAATCGGCAAACAAACGGCGCAGTGTTTCAATATCACGGCAGTCACCCTCCACAAAGTCAGGGCGCACGCCGGTGATAGCCTCGATGCCGTCGAGCACCTCTATATTGGAGTTTGACAAGTTATCAATGATTACGACGGAATATCCGGCGTTGATAAGTTCAACAGTGGTATGCGAACCGATATATCCGGTGCCGCCGGTCACTAAAATTCTTTTTTTGTCCATATCTTATATTTTATCTGAAAAGCGATTAGTTGTATATATTTTCATTTGACAATTTTTGCAATCAAAGTCCAACTCGAGGGTGCCAATTGGGGCAATTAATTTCAACACACCCTTTGGCAAGCGTGTAGCACCGGGCGTTTTGAGGCAAGCGCCGAGCGAACGGCGCAAGCAGTAGCGAGTAGTCATCACGCGCACTCTCCCCGGCTGTGGTTCCACTTCAATGGCCAATTGCTTCACTTCCGCTCCATGCTCCGTAAGGAATTTTCTCGCAGCGGAGTTAGCCACATTGGCATGATAATCCAATACAAGTCCTTTCAAAGCATCAATGGGCAAGTTGCAAGGTCGGCGTTGAGGTCGGCGACGCGATATAATCCATACATTCTCGAGCAATTCCAGCGCATTACGGCGCAATGCGGCTAATGCCGACGAAGGCACAAACAACTCGCCCAAGTGGTCGCTAAAATCGCGAAGGCGATAATGAGTGTTGCCCAATTTTCCAATCAAATCGCGGCGTTGCGCCTGTTGAGGCGAACGCGCCATATCTGTAAATGTCAATTCAGAGGTAATGGTAGCATGAAATCCGCGTTCATCGGCCACATCAACGGCTAAACGTCCATCGGGCAAATGCCGGAGTATGAAATCTACCGCAATGGTGCGCTGCGAAGTGTCGTTGCGAAGCAACTGAGCCTCTCGTTCTGCGTCGCTGTTGCGAAATAGTTCTGTGCCACGACGCGACGGCACATCGCCTCCAGGAGCCGGATATACATACTCTCCCTCCACGCGATTTACCCTAAATCCGGTAAATCCGCGCTGGGGATCGAACCATCCAATGCCATCGCCATTGTGCAATGGCACGTTTCCACGAACGCGCAATCGACGTCCTTCTACGGCTTCGACTTCCGCCACCTTGGGGCCCACAAATTTTGGTGTACTCCACGATGTGATGGCACGGTCGGCTTTCGGAGTAAGGAAATATGGTGTAAATCCACGGTTGAAAGCAGATGCTAAATCGGGGTTGAAATTCGTTTGTGTGCGACCATACGAACTGCGGCGATAGCGCTCGGGATATCGCGCCACCAACTCGTCCAATGCCTTGCTATATGCAGCAGTAACCGTCTTTACGTATGAAATCGGCTTCAATCGGCCTTCGATTTTGAAACTGCGCACACCGGCTTCAGCCATCTGTTGCAGATAGTCCAAGCGGTTCATATCTGCCAGCGAAAGCCAATGGCGCTCAGGGCCACGACCGTCGGGCAAATCCGTCACCGGATTACCTTTGCTATCGGCCAAAGTGTATTTCAGCCGACAAACCTGCGGACACTGGCCGCGATTGGCACTGCGTCCCGACAGCACTTGTCCGGCATGGCAATCACCACTGTAACTTACGCACAATGCTCCGTGCACAAAGGCTTCAATCGAGGCACCATTGGCCGCCTTAGTTGCATCAGCAATTTGTTCTAACGAGAACTCGCGAGGCACCACGATTTGCGCAAATCCGGCTTGCGCCAACATTGAAATTTTCTCCGGTGAACGGCTATCCCACTGAGTGCTGGCATGCAATTCTATTGGAGGAATATTCATGGAAAGGATGGCCGGGTCTTGCACTATCAGAGCGTCAACACCGGCCCGACATAACTTCCCTATCATGGCTTCGACAGCAGGCAATTCGTCATCGTAAATAATAGTATTTACTGTCGCATATACTCGCACTCCGAATGGGCGAGCAGCCTCTACCACCATGGATATTTCTTCGATTGAATTACCGGCAGATGCTCGGGCACCGAAAGCCGGAGCACCGATATACACGGCATCAGCGCCATGCATTATAGCGGCAATGGCTGTAGCGGCATCGCGAGCCGGTGCAAGCAATTCCAATGTTTGTACCTTACCTTGCGCCATCGTTGATGCTGTTAAGTATTTCAAACGCTTCGAAGCGCGAGGCTTCCACACGGTCGGCATAATGTACATCGGAGTTCACCATCAAAGGCACTCCGGCATCTTTCAACGTCTTCCAGTATCGAATGTGGGGAAAAAAGCGATGATGTTCGCTATATGCTTTGGTGTTGATTTCCACCACAACACCCGACTTCAATATTTGGTCAATATATCCGTCGACTAAATCGGCATACCACCCTTCTTGTTCAATTCCGGGATGATACATCGAAGCATTTTGGCCGATTTTGTCGAAATGGCCCAAAATTTCAAACCCGCCATCGGAGAGCATACGTTGTGACTGTTCGTAATATGTCTCTACCACATAGCGGATGTCGCGATGGAAGTGTTTATCCATTCGGCGACTAAAATTGTCGAAATGCCCGTCAATATCAACATATTCGCCCCCTTGAGCCGGAATAAAATGCACCGAACCTATGCTATAGTCTAATCCGAGGTCGGCAAAATATTGAGTTGCAGGGCCCCATTGCGAGCCTAAATAGTCGATTTCCATGCCGCAATACAATCGACAACGGCCTTGGAGCAGTTGCGCCACACGTAGCAACTCTGCTTTATAGGCGGGCACATCCGTTGCTGCCATATTACACGGCGACTCAACCGGAATTGGCGAATGGGGAGTAAAACCTAAATACAATAAACCTGCGTCAGCCGCAGAGTTTGCGATGGCCTCTAATGTGCTTCGGCCATCGCAATACTGGGTGTGGCTGTGAAAATTGTACCGTGTGGTTTCTGATATAATTCTTTTAAAATCAATCATTTACCACTGTCAACGAGTAGGTGAGTCGAGCGCATCGCCATCAGCGAGCGACGTGCGCATACGGGTGTCAGCCTCCACATTTTTGAGGCGATAATAGTCCATAATGCCGAGGTTGCCCGAGGCAAAAGCGGCAGCCATAGCGCGAGGCAGTTCGGCCTCGGCTTCAATTACCTTAGCGCGGGCTTCTTGAGCCTTGGCCTTCATCTCTTGTTCCAGGGCGATAGCCATTGCGCGGCGCTCCTCAGCCTTGGCTTGGGCGATATTTTTGTCGGCTTGTGCTTGGTCGATTTGAAGCACGGCACCGATGTTTTTACCTATATCAATGTCAGCGATATCGATCGACAAGATTTCGAAGGCGGTGCCACTATCCAAGCCTTTGCTCAGCACCAATTTTGAAATGCTGTCAGGGTTTTCGAGCACTTGTTTGTGCGATACGCTCGAACCAATCGACGACACGATGCCTTCGCCTACGCGAGCCAATACGGTGTCTTCACCGGCGCCGCCCACCAATTGATGGATGTTGGCGCGAACGGTCACACGTGCCTTCGCTATCAATTGAATACCGTCTTTGGCCACTGCTGTCACCGGCGGAGTATCAATCACCTTGGGATTTACACTCATTTGCACGGCTTGGAACACATCGCGACCGGCCAGGTCGATGGCGGTAGCCATTTTGAAGCCCAAGGGTATGTTGGCTTTAGCGGCCGATACCAAAGCGTGAACGACGCGCTCGGGATTACCACCGGCCAAGTAGTGAGCTTCCAATTCGTCGCGGCTCACGTCCTGCAAGCCGGCCTTATGTGCTTCGATTAAAGCACGCACAATCACCGCCGCCGGCACCGTGCGGATGCGCATCAACACCAATTGTATCAGCGAAATCTTCACACCACTCACGCGAGCCGAAATCCATAGGAAGAACGGGCAGTAGTAGAAGAATATGCAGAGCAGCAATACCGCTGCGCCTACAAGTAATAATAGCGTAATTTCCATAGTTGGAGATTGAGATTATTGAGTTATGTAATTGAGTTCTAACCTTATAGCAGTGTTAGTTTGTATCTGCTTTTCGCGACGAGCACCGGCCAATTGGTCCTCGGCATCGAGGATATCGGAGCCTACAGCAATTTTACCATCGGTATAAGAGCGGCGCAAAGCGGCCAACTTGCGCTCCAAATTGATGCAACGCAGTTCACTGTCAATAGCACGTGCCATAGCGCTTCGGGCCTCCGGGTTTTGAAAATCATTGAGCGTGTGATACACTCGGTCATTACTACCTATGGGGAGGTTGAAAGTACGGCCGGATGATGCTCCTGCAGTCGGTCCGACGCTACCATTTTGGTCAATTTTCGACAGCAACGCAGAATAGTCAGTACCGGGCGATTGAGTCAGAGATATATCGCTCATTTTGGCCAATGCTCGCAAGTTGGAATCATCAAGGTCTACATTTCTGCGGGTCGCGGAAGGCACAAATACATAAATGGTCACCTTACCGGGGATATGATTGCGGTCGGTGGCCCACCACCCAACTCCGGTGATTTCATCTATCGCCAACAAGTAATCGTCGGCCGGCGAATTATACGGCATTCCCACATTTTGAGGCAGTAAGAAGCCGTCATCGCTACGTCTGGTCAAGAAAATATCATAGCCACCAATAGAACCTTCGCCATCATTGGCAAAGTACAATGTCAGGCCATCGGCCATCATAAACGGATACTCTGCATTGCCGCCACCATTAAGATCTTCACCGCCCAACGGCATCGGATGGTCAATAGTTCCATCATCGAGGATGCCCGCCGACATCAACCGGTAGCAACCGGTGCTATCCGGCTGAGAGTAAAACAATTCGGTGTTGATTTGAGGCAAGAAACCGAGTTCTACATCTTCAATACTAAGCATACTTCCGCTCACAAAGCGACCTGCTTCCGGGGCCATCTTGTACGCAGTAAAAAACATATCGGCATCGACCACAATCGAGTCGATTACCTCGATTTTTTCCACGCGCTGAAGCATATTTTCCATCAATACCAACCGAGATTTCTCACGTTCAAACGCCTCGGTGTCCGATATCTGACGACGAGCCTTACGCATCATCGATTCATAAGTAGAGAAATACTCCAGCGCATCTTCAGCACAATAATTATCTGCGGATAATCCGCCTAAAGCATAAGCGGCTTCTGGCACATCGCGCTTGAGTGCCGTCTCCAAAAACGGCACCGCCTCCGATTGCCGGTTCAGCGCAATCAACGTAGCGCCCAACCAATAATTGGCATTGCCATTTCTGGGCGACTGACGTTGCAAAGGTTGAAGTATTGCAAGGGCATCCTCATATCGACCCTCTCTATATAATTTTTTGGCTTCATCTATTGGAGCAGCCAATGCATTTGCGCTCACTGCAACCAATAATGCCACCAATATTTTTTTTACCATATTCAATCGTATTATTTTTCGCAAAGTTACGCAAAATAATTCATTCTACAAAAAAATCCAATTCGCCTTTCCTCCAAAAAATTCAAAAATCACCGATAAATAATCCAATCCGTTAAGTGATAGCTATGGTTGCATCGCTTTTTATTTGTATCTATTTTGATTAATTTGTAACTTTGCGCACAAAATCCTTTCTTTCATGAAATACTTAACTATTATTCTTTGCTTCGTTTTGATATGCTCTTGCAATGATAATGAGCCGGAACATGGCAACGAAATTGAACGAGCCACAATTATATTTGACACCGATATCATCAGTAGCACTGATGACTTGGTGGCACTTTGCGCACTATACAAATATATGGATGAAGGCAAATGCGATGTCATAGGCGTCGTTGTGGATCGCGAAGGCGAGGTAAACGCTGCTTGCGTCGATGTATTCAACACTTATTACGGTCATCCGGAAATTCCCATTGGCTTAGTTCGGAATGGCATAAAGGATGCCAAGGTATTTATTGACTACTCCGGTGTGGTTAACTGGAAAGATGCTGACGGTGGCCCTCTATTTCCCCGCTCAATTGAGGATTACTCTACTCTGCCCGAGGGGTGGGAACTTTACCGCTCTCTGCTTCAATCCGCACCGGACAAATCCGTGACCATTGTCTCGGTGGGCTTTGTAACAGCCCTTGCACAACTTCTGACCAGCGAGGGAGGCCAACGGTTGGTGGCTGATAAAGTTAAAGCGCTCTACATAATGGGCGGACGCTTTAACGGTGGCAAGCCCGATTACAATTTCGCTCAAGGATTAGAATTTGCTCATACTTTTTTCAGCCTTTGGCCCGAGAACACACCCGTTGTTTTCTCGCCATCAGAAGTGGGTGCAGGCATTTACTACAGCAAGCAGCAACTGCTCGACGATTTTTCAGGCAAGGGGCTTAATCCGCTGAATGAAATTTATCAGCGCTACGATGAAGACAAAACGCAAAAAATGTGGGATCCGCTCACTGTCATTCAAGCAGTGGAGGGCGACTACCTATTCTCTCTATCGGAGTGGGGCTATGTGACCCTCGACGATGAAGGCAACACATCGTTCACCGCTTCACCTTCCGGCAATTGCCGCTATCAAAAGCCCGGAAATGACCGATGGAACACCGCTACCCTCAACAAAATTCACGACTTGATTATGCCTTAGGACCTTCTCTTATGACACCTCTGCTCACGCAACTTGATGTCGTTTCATCTCCATTTCTTGTCATTTCAAAATCTTTTTTGTACCTTTGCCGCAAAATCACATCTAATAATATGAAGAAAAACTATCTTTGCACATTTGCCCTTTGTGCATTGTGCTCTTCGGGCGCTCTCGCCCTCAGTCATGGCATTGACCCCAACAACCTCGACCCATCGGTTAATCCCGCCAATGATTTCTACAACTACGCCTGTGGCGGTTGGATGGTACGCAACCCTTTGGCCGACGAATACTCACGTTTCGGTAGTTTCGACCAACTCGGCGAACTCAACCGCAGCCAAGTCAAAGACCTCGTGCTTGGTCTCGATGCCTCTTCCGCCGAATTCGGCTCCAATACTCAAAAAATTGCCGATCTCTATGCTCAAGGTATGGATGAGCAACGTCTCAACAACGAAGGTGCATCACCTTTGATGGCCGACCTTGCCACTCTTGCTTCAGCCACCAAAGCCAACCTTCCGCAAATCTTAGCCACCGTGCCCGGCCTTGATGCGTTCTTCAACATCTTCGTTGAAGCCGATATGGCCGACGTCTCCACCAACGCAATGTACTGGTATCAAGGTGGCATTGGTTTGGGCGACCGCGACTATTACATCCTCAACGGCGACGACGAGCAACGTATCCGCACCGCCTACCGCGAGTTCCTCCACACACTCGCGACCCTCGTGGGATACGACCACGCTGCTGCTTACCGCCTCGTAGGTAATGTAATTGACATCGAAACTGCACTTGCCCAAGCGGCCATGTCGCGCGAAGAACTTCGCGACCCGGCCGCCACTTACAACCCCACCCCGATGGCCGACATCTGCGCAAAATACACCAACTTCGATTTGCGCAAGTTCTTCTCCGCCCTGGGCATCAACAAGATTGAGACTCTTGTCGTAAGCCAACCGAAAGCACTCGAAGCCGTTGACCATATCATCGGCTCCATTTCAGATGTCGCTCTGCGCGACTACCTCACCGCTTGCTATCTCCGCTCGGCCGCTTCTTATCTTAGCGACGACTTTGTTGATGCTGAATTTGCGCTCAACCAAGTGCTTTCGGGTGTGCAACAGCAACAACCGCGCTGGAAACGTGCGCTCTCCATCCCCAACAGTATGCTCGGCGAAGCACTCGGCCAACTGTATGTAGAACGCTACTTCCCTGCCGAGTCCAAAGCCAAAATGGAAACCCTTGTGCACAACCTCCAAACCGCACTGGGTCAACACATCGACGCGCTCACTTGGATGAGTTCCGAAACAAAAGCCCGCGCACACGAAAAACTCTCCACTTTCTTGGTAAAAATCGGATATCCCGATACTTGGCGCGACTACTCTGCCCTCACCATCGACCCCCAAAAGTCGTATTGGAACAACATTCAAGCATGTATGGTATTCAACCTCAACTATATGCTTTCCGACTTCGGCAAACCCGTCGACCGCAACCGTTGGTATATGACTCCGCAAACAGTCAACGCTTACTATAACCCCACCACCAACGAAATTTGCTTCCCCGCCGGCATCCTTCAACAGCCTTTCTTCGACCCTGAGGCAGATGATGCTGTGAACTACGGTGCCATCGGCGTGGTTATAGGTCACGAAATGACTCACGGCTTCGATGACCAAGGCCGCAACTTCGACGCCTACGGCAACCTCAACAATTGGTGGACCGACGCCGACGCTGACGCTTTCAATCGCCTCGCCGATCAACTCGTGGCTCAATTCGACGCAGTAGAAGTGGCTCCCGGTGTGCATGCCAACGGCCGTTTCACCCTCGGAGAAAATATTGCTGACCAAGGCGGCTTGCGTGTGGCTTACACTGCTTATCACAACTCGCTTAATGGTGCCGAAGCGCCCGTAATCGACGGCTTCACTCCCGACCAACGTTTCTACCTCGCATACGCCAACGTGTGGGCCGCCAACATCCGCGAGGCTGAAATCCTTAAACGCACCAAAACCGACCCCCACTCGCTCGGCCGCTGGCGCGTCAACGCCACCCTGCGCAACATTGCCCCCTTCTTCGCCGCTTTCAACATCAACCAAGGCGACGCGATGTTCCGCCCCGAAGCCGAACGTGTTATCATCTGGTAACCTCCACTCGACATCACTTAATGATCTATACATCTTATCACAACCATGAAATTAAACTCTACAAGCCTGTCGGCCAGCATCCTGGCCGGCGCGGCTTTGCTCGCTATGCCGATGCATGCCGCCGATGAACAATATGCCTCGTGGCCTACCTACAATGGTAGCGACCTGGAGTTGACCGTTGACTCGCAGTCGACTCGCTTCGCGCTATGGTCGCCCGAAGCCGATGCCGTGCGCCTCTTCCTCTTCGACACCGACCGCAACACTCCCGCCACCGAAACCATCAATATGACTCGTGCCGACCACGGCCTATGGCGCGCCACTGTTGACCGTCCTCTCTATGGTAAATTCTATACCTTCAGCATCTGCCACCGTGGTCAATGGCTCGCCCAAACTCCCGGTGTGTGGGCTAAAGCCGTCGGCACCAACGGCCAACGCGCTGCCATCATCGACTTCGCCACCACCAACCCCGAAGGCTGGGAGAACGACCGCGGCCCCGTGGTGAACTCCATCAACGATGTCATCCTCTACGAGATGCACCACCGCGACTTCAGCATGCACACCTCCTCCGGCATCGCCCACAAAGGCAAATTCCTCGCCCTCACCGAGCATGCCACCACCAATAACTACGGCGACGCCACCGGCATCGACCACCTTGTGGAACTCGGCATCACCCACGTGCACATCCTCCCCAGCTACGACTACAATTCTGTAGACGAGGCCAACCTCCAACTCAACCAATACAACTGGGGCTACGACCCGTTCAACTACAACGCTCCCGAAGGCTCATACTCCACCGACCCCGCCGACCCCGCCTGTCGCATCAACCAAATGAAACAAATGGTGATGTCGCTCCACCAAGCCGGCATCGGCGTGGTGATGGATGTGGTGTATAACCACACCTCGCTCAGCGACGATTCCAACTTCTCCCTCACCGCCCCCGGCTACTACTACCGCCACCGCGAAGACGGCTCCTATTCCGACGCTTCCGGCTGCGGCAACGAAACCGCTTCCGAACGTCAGCAAATGCGCGACTACATCGTTAACTCCGTAGTCTACTGGGCCACCGAATACCACATCGACGGCTTCCGCTTCGACCTCATGGCCATCCACGACGTTGAAACCATGAACCAAGTTGTTGCAGCGCTCCACAAAGTCAACCCCTCCATCTTCGTCTACGGCGAAGGCTGGACCGCTGGCGATTCGCCCCTCCCCGTTGAGCAACGCGCCCTCAAAGAAAACGTCTCCCTCATGCAAGGCGTTGCCGTATTCTCCGACGACATCCGCGACGGTGTGAAAGGTCACTATTCTCGTGCCGACGACCGCGGCTTCGCCACCGGCAAACCAGGCAACGAAGAAACCGTAAAAATCGGCATCGTAGCCGCTACCAACCATCCCCAAGTGAACTTCGCCCTCGGCAACACATCACGCATCCCATACGCTTCATCACCCCAAATGGTCATCAACTATGTATCGTGCCACGACGACCTTATGCTCACCGACAAACTCGCCGCTTCCATGCCTGGCTCCTCCGAAGAGCAACGTCAACGTGCAGCCCGTCTGGCTCAGACCATCGTGTTCACCTCGCAAGGCACCCCCTTCATGTTCGCCGGCGAAGAACTCTTCCGCAACAAATGCGGCGTGCACAACACCTACAATTCGCCCGACTCGGTCAACGCTATCAACTGGGATCTCAAGCACTCCAATGCCGACCAATTCAACTACTACCGTCAACTCATCCGTCTGCGCCGCGCTCACCCCGCCTTCCGCATGACCTCCGCCGAGGACATCGCTCGCAACATCGTGTTCGATGACATCAAAACCCCCAACCTCATCTCATACGCTATCCGCAACAATGCCAACGGCGATGAATGGCGCGAAATCCGCCTCGTATTCAACGGTTCCGAAGAAACTCAAACCGTCAAAATCCCCAAAGGCGACTGGATCGTAGTAGCTCGCGATGGCCAACTCAACCCCGACGGCCTCGACACTACCCGCGGTGGCCAACTCGAAGTAGCCCCCACCTCTGCCCTCATCCTCGCCCGCGTAAAATAATCTCCACGTTATAAAAAGATGGGCTACACTATTTGAAGTGCAGCCCATCTTTTTTATTGCTCCTTAATTATTATTGGAGGGTACCGGCTTCGGCCTGGCGAATCATTTCTTCGTTAGCGGAAATGTAGATCTCTACGCGACGGTTTTGCGCACGGCCCTCGGCAGTTTCATTGCTGGCTACATAGTCGGCCATTGGAATACCTTGCGAGTAAAGACGAGTAGCGGACACGCCACAGTTGGCCAAGTAGGTTTGAACTGCAGATGCACGAGCAGTCGACACGCGTTGATTGGCTTCCATCGAGCCGGTGCTATCGGTATAGCCGTAGATTTGCACGTTGGTGTTAGGATTATTGTTGAGCGAAGTTGCAAACTTAGCCAAGTTTGCGCGAGCGGATTGGCTCAGTTCGCTCTTACCGGTTGCAAACAAAATGCCACCATCGAATGTCACTTTGATAGCGCGCAGACCGTTAGCGTCGGTGGTTTCTTCCACCTTGGCTTGCTCGGCCAATTGGGCTTCAAGTTCACGTTGTTGCTTGTCCATGCGGTTGCCAATCAATGCACCGGCTCCTGCACCTACAGCCGCGCCGATGGCAGAACCGATTGCGGCACCTTTGCCACCACCGATCAACGCACCGATGCCTGCACCGGCTGCAGCACCACCGCCACCACCGATCAACGCACCCTTACCGGTGTTGCTCATATTACACGCTGTTTCGCTCACAAGCAACGCGCCGCATACCAGCGCGATGCCACAAATTTTAAAAAACTTCATAGTTTATTCCTTTTTATTTTCTCGTTTAGATTGTTTTCAACTGCAAAATTACAAATTTATACCATTTCACACAATTATTCTCAAAAAAAATTACTAAATTTGCACTCACAAACAACCTAACACAACCTTATACCGACCATGTCCGGAGGATTATATTCCCATAAGAAAAGCAACTCTTCTATTTTAGGCCATATAGGAGCACTTATCTGCGTGCTCATGTGGGGTAGTTCTTTCGTTTCTACTAAAGCACTACTCGACATCGTTAATATGCAACCGGTAGAAATTTTCATTTACCGTTTCATTCTCGCATACATCCTCGTTGCACTGCTAAAACCATCGCGCCTTTTCTGTCAAAATTGGCGCGATGAAATTCTTCTTCTCCTTTGCGGCATCCTCTCCGGCTCAATCTATTTCCTTGCCGAAAACTTCGCACTCCGATACACTTCCACTGCCAACGTATCCCTCCTCACATCCACATCTCCGCTTCTCACCACACTAATTGTAGGCATCCTCTACAAGTCTGAACGGCCAGGTTCCGGATTGGTTACCGGCTCCATTGTAGCCATGAT
>SFNM01000089.1 GCA_004552725.1 Bacteroidales bacterium
CGCTCCGCGGTTCTACATCGCGAGTGCACGCCCTTCCCCCACGTAGGGGCTGCGCCCCAACGTGGGGTTTGACAAAAAGCAACGCGCTCCGCGCGTTCCGCCGCCTCCACCGGCCTTCGGCACACATGCCTATCGCAACACACCATCATCCTGCGCTCCCGCCTCCGGCGCACCCCAACGCGCTCCGCGCGATGGCCATCCGGACGGTGTTCGGCTACCGCCTCACCACACCAACCCGCCTCGGGCGACGGTGCGCCCCTCATCCTGTGCTCCTGCCCACACCGCTGTGCTCCTGTGGAAACCACACCAACCCGCCTAGGGCGACGGTGCCCACACCTCCCTTCCCTTTAGGGGAGGGGCGGGGTGAGGCCTCAGGGGGCGAATTTTCTTTTGCGGGATTGCGCGATTTTTTGTAAATTTGCACTTTGAATATCTAATTTTACGACACAATGAAAAAGGTAGAACGGCTTTTGGCCGAAAAGTTGCTGAAAATCAGCGCAATCATACTGCAAGTCGACAACCCCTTCACCTGGGCAAGCGGCTGGAACTCACCCATCTACACCGACAACCGCAAGACGTTGTCGTATCCCGACATCCGTTCGTTTATCAAAGTGGAACTCACCCGCATGATTTTGGAGAACTTCAAAGATGCGGAGGTGGTGGCCGGTGTAGCCACCGGAGCCATTGCGCAAGGCGCGCTGGTAGCTGATTTGTTGGGTCTGCCCTACGTGTACATCCGCTCCACTCCGAAGGACCACGGCTTGGAGAACCTCATCGAAGGCAACCTGCGTCCGGGCCAAAAGGTGGTGGTGATTGAGGACTTAATCTCCACCGGCAAATCGTCGCTGAAGGCCGTGGAGGCTGTCCGCGCTGCCGGCGCCGAAGTAATCGGCATGGCGGCCTTGTTCACCTACGGCTTCCCCGTGGCCGAGGAGAACTTCCGCCAGGCCGGAGTGAAGTTGCTGACGTTGAGCAACTACAACGCCATGATTGAAGCGGCGTTGGCCACCGATTATATCAAAGAATCTGATGTAGACACGTTGAAAGAATGGCGTCAGGACCCGGCCAACTGGGTGCCCGCTTGCCGCAAGATTTGATATGGCTACATATTCGAGCAAACCCGTAATGGTGGGTAAACCCGCCACAGAGGTGGCGGCTTCGTTTGCCGACCTCACCCGTTTTCAGCAGGTGTTCGACAGCATGCCGGCGGAGGAGCGTGCGAAGGTGGGCGATGTGGCGTTTGAGTACGACCGCATCTGCATCTCCACTTCGCAAGTGGGTCAAATCGGTTTTAAGGTGAAGGAGCGCGACGCCGCGAAAGTGGTGTTTGGCGCGGAAGGTTCGCCGGTGCCGATGGAAATCCGTATCGACCTCAAGGATATGGGCGAGGCGTGTGAACTGACCACGTCGATGGAAGTCGACATCCCGGTGTTCTTGCGTCCGATGGTGGGCGGCGCTATGCAAAAGGCCGTGGACCAGTTCGCGCTGCTGATGCAAAAGATGGCATAGCGCAGCGCGTGGGGTTTCCACAGGAGGACAAGCCTCACCCCGACCCTCCCCTAAAGGGAAGGGGGGATGCACCTCCCGTCGTCGGGCGGGTTGTGTGGTGAGGCGGAAGCCGAACATGCCCGGAGGGCATTCCACAGGAGTGCCGCCAGCGATGGAGTCCCACATGGGCACAGGGTGAGATGTTACCGGCAAGGCCATTGCCCGGAGGGCATATAGTGCGCCGGAGGCGCTATCTTTTGTTAGCCGGGGGTTGGTGGCGCGGAGCGCCTCCTACCCCCGGAACCGACGGCACCCACACCATCCTTCCCCGGAGGGGATGTCCCACCTGCGAGAGATGCCCTCCGGGCAACGATGCCACCTGCGCACCTACCGGGGGTAGCACCCGCTCCGCGGCTGCAACCCCCGGCTAACCATAGAGAGCGCCTCCGGCGCACCCCGCAACGCGCTCCGCGCGTTCCCGTCCACCGTCCTTCGGCGCTCCTCCCCGATCATCCTGCGCTCCTGCCTCCGGCGCGCCCCACAGGAACTGTGTAAAAAGACACAACAGCATGTTTACCTGTAGGGACGCGATACATCGCGTCCGCGTCAACATACATATTTTCCGGTAATTACGCATAACGTGTGCGGACGCGATGTATCGCGTCCCTACCAATTCGAACTTTTGACACAGATTCAAGGCTTCTCCATCAACCTTAACTACTACTTTTATGATTTTGAGACGGATTTTTTTGATTTTCACCTTGTTGACGGCGATGGCCGGATGCGACACGCTCGACAATCGCCGCCTGCCGTTGGCCAACGTGCACCTGACCTTCTACACGCAAGCCGACTGGGTGACATACGGGGTGAGCGGCGCGCGCCAGTACCGCATCTTCATCCGCGAGAAGCGTCAGCCGGCCAACTATCCCTACACGGCCGACAGTTACACCGGCTTTGGCGGTATCTTGCTGTGTACCACCGACATAGGCGACTATGTGGCGTATGATTTGGCCTGCCCGGTGGAGTGCCGCGCCGACACGCGCGTGGCGGTGGGGAGCGACGGCATCGCCGAGTGCCCCAAATGCCACAGCCGCTACGACATTTTCTCGCTGCCGGGACATCCGGTGAGCGGCGAGGCGGCCGACCGCGGCTACGGCCTGCAGACCTACCGCGTGAGCCCCGGCTCGGGCGGCGAATATATGGTGGTGTATTAAGTACCCCGCTTCCAACAACTTATTACCATGAAACACAGATATTTACCACTCCTTTTGCTGCTTGCCACGGCCTTAGCCGCGGAGGTGGCGTTGTCGCTTCTGTCGCCGGTGAGTATCTGCGGCTTTGAATTGCGCGACGGCGGCTTTGCCGACGTGTTCAGCGCTCGCGCCGAAGTCGCGGCGCTGGCAGTGCAGCCGTGCGTAGCGCCTGCGGTGGCCGACAGCACAGCGAGCCAACCGGCTGACACAGTGCGAGTTGACACCACCATGCACACCGTGCTGTTGGTGGGCGACTCGATGCTCGAAGGGCTCGGGCCGCGATTGGCCGCCTACGGCGATGCCAACGGCTTCGCGGTGTACTCGGTGATTTGGTACAGTTCCACCAGCGAATACTGGGGCAAGTCGACCAAACTGGCCGATTATATACGCAGGATAAAACCCGACTTCGTGTTTATCTGCCTGGGCGCCAACGAGTTGTTTGTGCGCGACATCGAGCGCAAGCGCTCGCGCTATGTGGAGAAAATCATTGCCGACTTGGGCTCAACGCCCTACCTGTGGATTGGTCCGCCCAACTGGAAGGCCGACACGGGTATCAACGCGCTCATCGCAGCCCACGCCGCCGCAGGATGCTACTTCCGCAGCGCGGAATTGGTGCTGGAGCGCAATGCCGACGGCGCCCACCCCACGCACGAGGCCGCCAACCGATGGGTGGACTCGGTGGTGGATTGGATGAGCGCACACACACCGGTGATGCCGCCGATGGAGCGGCCCGAGGCGGCAACGTCGCGCCCCAAGCGCGTGTATGTGCATAGTCCGCATGAAAAATAGGCTCTATGAACGACTTCCTCGCCAACATAGCCGATTTGCTGGTATACCGGCCCGACGCTCCGATGCTTTTCAGCAGCGGCACGTTTTGGTTGCTGTTTTTGCTGTTTCTGCCGATTTACTCGGTGCTGAGCCGCTATCGGCTTGGTCAACAAGCGTTTGTGGTGGCGTTCAGTTTGTATTTTTACTATAAATGCAGCGGGTGGTTCGTAGGGCTGTTGGCCGCCACGTCGATGGTGGATTGGCTGCTGTCGCACGCCATAGCGCGAAGCCGACGGCGAGGAGCGAAGCGCCTGTTGGTGGCGCTGTCGCTCACATGCTCTCTGGGGGTGTTGGCGGTGTTTAAATACGCCAACTTCGCGCTGTGGAACTGGGCCGCGATAGTCCATGGCAACTTCCATCCGCTCGACATCATCTTGCCGGTGGGCATCTCGTTCTACACGTTCCAGTCGGTGAGTTATATAATAGATGTGTACCGCGGCCGGGTGGCGTCCACAGCCACGTGGCTCCACTATGCCTTTTACCTCACCTTCTTCCCGGCGCTGGTGGCCGGCCCGATAGTGCGTGCCGACCGCTTCTTGCCGCAGGTGACATCACCCCACCGACCCAACGCGGCCGAAATATGGGCGGGATTGTGGCTCATCATTCTCGGAGTGGTGAAAAAAGCCGTCATCGCCGACTATATCGCCGGCTACAACGACCTGATTTTCGACTCGCCCGGCGCTTACACCGGATTTGAGACGCTGATGGGCATCGCCGGATATACCATGCAGATTTATTGCGACTTTTCGGGCTATTCCGACATGGCCATCGGCCTGGCGGCCATTATGGGCTTCCGGCTGGAGCCCAACTTCAACTTTCCCTACAAGGCGCGCAACCTCACCGACTTCTGGCACCGCTGGCACATTTCGCTGTCGACATGGCTGCGCGACTATGTGTACATACCGCTTGGCGGCAACCGCCGCGGGCGCGTGCTCACATACGTGAACCTCATGGCCACGATGCTCATCGGCGGGCTGTGGCACGGCGCCGCCTGGCGATTTGTGTTCTGGGGCGGCATGCACGGCCTGGGGCTGGTGGTGCACAAGGCGCTGCGCCGACGGCTGGAGCGCGTGCCCGACACATGGGCAGTGCGCGCAGTCAATTGGCTGATTACCACGGCGTTCGTGGCGCTGCTGTGGGTGTATTTCCGCGCGGATTCGTGGGAGTCGGCGGCCACGCTCATCGCCTCGGTGTTCACCCGCTTCAGCCCGCAGCACATCGTGCCGTTTGTGCAGACGCGGCTGCTATGGATAGCGCTGATGGGCGTGATTATCACAGCCCACGCCCTGCCCACGCGCTTTTGGGCCGCGGCTCAGCGGTGGTTTGTGGCCGCGCCGTGGGTGGTGAAGTGGCTGATATTCGTGGCGGTGGTGCAAATCACCGTGCAACTGGCCGGCACCGACGTAGCACCATTCATCTACTTCCAATTCTAAGCCCGACGTTTGGTAATCGGCGGATTTTTTCGTAACTTTGCGCCATGAAAATTCCTGAAATCAATCGACCGGAAGCCGAACGCGCCGTGTTAGTAGGCTTGGTCAACGACACCCAAAACGAAGCGCGCGTGCGCGAGTATCTCGACGAGTTGGCTTTCTTGGCCGACACCGCCGGCGCTGTGTGCGTGCGCACTTTCACCCAGCGACTCGACTATCCCAACCCGCGCACATTCGTGGGCAAGGGCAAATTGGAGGAAATCGCCGCGTTCGTCGAGGAAAACGACATCGCCATGGTGATCTTCGACGACGACCTCTCGAGCAAACAAGTGCTCAACCTCGAACGCGAAATCAAGGTAAAAATCCTCGACCGAACTTCGCTAATCCTCGACATATTCGCCAACCGCGCTCGCACTGCACACGCTAAAACGCAGGTGGAATTGGCTCAATATCAGTATCTTCTGCCCCGCCTCACGCGTATGTGGACTCACCTCGAACGCCAACGCGGCGGCATCGGCATGCGCGGCCCCGGCGAAACGCAAATCGAAACCGACCGCCGTATAATTCTCGACAAAATCGCACGCCTCAAGGAGGAACTCCGCTCCATCGACAAGCAAAAAAGCATCCAACGCAAAAATCGCGGCAAACTCACGCGCATTGCGCTGGTGGGCTACACCAATGTAGGCAAATCCACACTGATGAACCTCCTGAGCAAGAGCGATGTGTTTGCCGAAAACAAACTCTTCGCCACGCTTGACACCACGGTGCGCAAGGTCATCATCGACAACCTGCCGTTCTTGTTGAGCGACACCGTGGGATTTATCCGCAAACTGCCCACTCACCTCATTGAGTCGTTCAAATCTACCCTCGACGAGGTGCGCGAAGCCGACATTCTGGTGCACGTGGTGGATATCTCGCACCCCAACTTCGAGGAGCAAATCCAAGTGGTGGAACAAACGCTGCGCGAGGTATGCGACGGCGCCGACAAGCCCACCATTCTGGTTTTCAACAAAATAGACGCATTCACTTACACTCCGAAGGACGCCGACGATCTCAGCGAGGTGCGCCGCGAAAACATCTCGCTCGACGAACTCCGCGCCACTTGGATGGCTCGCCTGGGCGAAAACTGCGTGTTTATCTCCGCTCGCAA
This sequence comes from Bacteroidales bacterium, assembly GCA_004552725.1. Classification (GTDB taxonomy): domain Bacteria; phylum Bacteroidota; class Bacteroidia; order Bacteroidales; family Muribaculaceae; genus CAG-873. The sequence goes on from SFNM01000089.1 coordinate 6,150, forward strand.
CTCCACCAACATCGACGAACTGCGCCGCCTGCTCTACACCCGCGCCCGCGAAATCCACCTCAGCCGCTTCCCTTACAACGACTTCCTCTACCAAAACTACGACGAACTCCAGTAGCCCCCTGCTGCGCAAGCCATCCGCAAGAGGCGGGTTGGTGTGGTGAGGCGGAAGCCGAACATACCCAAACCACGTTCCACAGCAGCACAGTAGCATCGGCAGGAGCACCGCCCGCGATGGAACGTGCGGAGCACGTGAGGGTGCGCCGGAGGCGCTCTCTTTTGTTAGCCGGGGGTTGGTGGCGCGGCGCGCCTCCTACCCCCGGAACCGGCGCACACACCAACCTTCCCCGGAGGGGATGTCCCACCTGCGAGAGATGCCCTCCGGGCAACGATTCCATCGGCGCGCCTACCGGGGGTAGCACCCGCTCCGCGGCTGCAACCCCCGGCTAACCATAGAGAGCGCCTCCGGCGCACCCCGCAACGCGCTCCGCGCGTTCCCACCCGCCTCACCATCCTCCGGCGCACCCCCCATCATTGTACATTCAAAAAAATTGGCTCAAAAATTTTGCAGTACAAGGAATTTTTTGTAACTTTGCATCGCTTTTTCCGCAACGGGCTCGAATAAGTGCCTCCGGGCCGCCCGCCGGGTTCATTTATAATCATCTATATTATAATGTACGTAATCGTAGAAATTCAGGGCCAGCAGTTCAAAGCCGAAAAGGACCGCTTCCTGTACGTTCACTTCCTCGGTGAAGACCACAAAGAAGGCGACACCGTGGAATTCGACCGCGTTCTGTTGGTCGACAATGACGGCGCCGTGAAAGTGGGTGCCCCCACAGTAGAAGGTGCCAAAGTGGTGTGCGAAATCGCTACCACATTAGTGAAAGGCGACAAAGTAATCGTATTCAAGAAGAAACGTCGCAAAGGCTATCGCCGCAAAAACGGCCATCGCCAATACTTCACCAAAGTTGTTATCAAAGACATAGTCGCTTAACCCTTTAAAATCAGTTCACAGAAATGGCACATAAGAAAGGTGTAGGTAGTTCTAAGAACGGCCGTGAATCAGAAAGCAAGCGACTTGGCGTGAAAATCTTCGGTGGCCAATTCGCCAAAGCCGGCAACATCATCAAACGTCAGCGCGGCACAGTCCACCACCCCGGCCTCAACGTAGGTTTGGGTAAAGACCACACAATCTATGCCCTCATCGAAGCATAATTGCTGACCTCTGTCTCGTAAACTCATTCTGAGCGGAGAACCGCACCCCGCGGCTCTCCGCTCTGCTTATTATCGCAATGGTTTTCAACTCGCTGGCATTTGCTCTGTTCCTGCCAATAGTGTTCTTGCTCTATTGGCGCATCCGTTGTCGTTCGGCGCAAAACGTGTTGCTGCTCGCTGCGAGTTACGTTTTCTACGGCTGGTGGGATTGGCGCTTCCTGTCGCTGATTATCTTCACCACCGCATCAACTTATCTTTTGGCACTGCCCGAGCGCCGCAAACGGCTCTGTTTGGCCACAAATATCGTGCTAAACTTGAGTGTGTTGGGCATATTCAAGTACTACAACTTCTTCTCTTCCAGCCTGATGCGCGCACTCGGCTACCTTGGCATCAATGCCGACTGGCCGCTTCTCGATGTGCTGCTGCCGGTGGGCATTTCGTTCTACACGTTCCAAGCCATCAGTTATTCCGTCGACGTGTACCGCGGCAAGACAGCGCCATGTCGGCGACCCGTCGACTTCGCCGCTTTCGTAGCCTTCTTCCCACAACTGGTGGCCGGCCCGATTGAACGCGCCGCTGATATGTTGCCACAGTTTGCTCGCGAACGCCGCTTCTCCACCGCCGAAGCCACCGAAGGCGCTCGCCGCATCCTTTGGGGCTTGTTCAAAAAGTGCGTGGTGGCCGACAGTATGGCCTTCTGGGTGGATTTTGCCTTCGAAAACACCGCCATTTATGCTCATTCTTGGGCGGAGTATGTAGTGGTAGCCATCGCCGTTGTCGGCTTCACCTTCCAACTATATGGTGATTTCTCTGGCTATTGCGACATAGCCCGCGGCTCAGCCCAACTCTTCGGTTTTCGCCTGAGCGACAACTTCTTATACCCGTATTTTGCTCGCAATGCCGTGGAATTTTGGCGCCGCTGGCACCGCACGCTGATGCGTTGGTTTACCGACTATGTGTACATCCCGCTCGGCGGCTCGCGCCGCGGCAATCGCTATCTCCACGTGTTTGTGGTCTTCTTGCTCTCTGGGCTGTGGCACGGCGCCACCTTCACCTTCGTTACCTGGGGCATCCTCTGCTTCATTTGGTACGCTCTATCGGTGGCCGTCGGATGCCACAAGTACTCACCCGAGACCGACCCATTAGGCTCGCGCCGCGACCTACCAAAAATGGCCTTCACCACAATGTGCTGGACCGCCACGCTCTTCGCCTTCCGCGCCGACAATATGCACAACTTAATGCGCGTGGTTGAGTGCGCCGCCATCCCATTCCTGATTATCGCTGCGGCAATCGTGGGCTGCGCATGGGTATTGGCTCGCATCCCGGTGCGAGGCCGCACGCTGGCCATCATCGCCGTAGCCGCTATCGCAATAATCCTGTTGCTCACCCCTTACGCGCCCCAAGTGAGCATGTATCTTCTCAACCGCTGGACATTCGTAATGGGCGGAGTGATGCTCGCCGTTGAATGGCGCGGCCGCCACCACTCATTCGCTCTCCAACAGATGCCACGCCGCCGATGGCTCCGCCGCGCCTGCGATATCATGCTGTTCTACATTGTGTTAACCGCCTTCTTCGCCGGCGAAGAAGCATTTATCTACTTCCAATTCTGATGCGCCGCCCATATCTGAAATTCTTCTTCCGCACGTTCGGCTGGTTCACCGCCCTGATGCTCCCCATCGTGACGACCTACATCCTCATCGACCCACTGCATGCGCTACGTTTCCACGAGGAGCAAAATCCGATCACATACGAATATAGCCGTGCAATCTCGTCAATAAATTATTTCGACCATTATAACGACAGCATCCACTATGATTCTTTTATCATTGGCAGTTCTGTGGCCGAATGTTACGATATTGACCATTGGAAAAAATACCTACCGGAAGGCTCACGTCCTTATTACATTCACTATGCGGCACAAACTATTGAGCAACTACGTCTTACCTTAGACTACATCGCTAATAAAGCGCCGCTACGCAATGTCTTGGTAGTTCTCACTCCTAAATCTTGTTTTTTTACTGACTATAATGGAGTACAATATATCGCTTCTCCTAAAATTGAGAAGAATTATCTCCGCAAAGCACGCAATTATTTCAACGAATTCAAATTTTGCTTCGACCGCCGAGCTATTTTATCATACTTATGCGTAAAAGTACTCAATTTAGAGAAGCCTTATGACAACGTTCTGCCATGGCTCAACCCACCATCCATTGAAGATAAGACCATCAACCTTACTACATGTCCAATTACAGATAGTATAATTGATATAAGTTTTCTCGATTTCAAGACTACATTTCCCGATGGAGATGTCATAATGCGCAAATTCCCTATATCAATTAGCCCCAATGTGCTCAACGAGGTGCA
>SFNM01000001.1 GCA_004552725.1 Bacteroidales bacterium
ATGATTTGGCAACCGTTGGTCGGTCGTTTTGTCGTTTTGGTTCTCTTCCCCACAATTACAATTGTATATTTATCTTGAGGAAGTTGATTGGCAAGTTTAAAGAAATCAGATAATCCTTTGCGTGCATCCCATACAGCGGCAACCCCAAGGATAATTTTTTTATCTTGGTTTATGCCGTACTTTTGATGGATATTATCTAATTGAGGAGAAAAGGTGTTGATGTCAATACCATTGTGAATTGTATATATCGGCCTGTCTTTGAGGTGGGATTGGCGGATAATATTGCTAATCCATTCAGATACCGCAACGATTGTTAGAGATGGGATAATGGATAGAAGATTTTTCTTTAACCTAAAATTCCTGCGAGAGCGGTCAAGAGAATATTTTTTGGAGATAGGACAATGATTACACTCATCTTTCCATCGTTCGCAATAGTGTGGGGCGTACATACAATGGCCTGTCGTAGGCCATTGGTCGTGTAGTGTCCATACAACTGGAATATTATTCTTGGCTAAGTAATTGAATAGCAATTTATAATTGAGCCAATGGTCGTGGATAATGTGGAGATGAACTATATCTGGGTGAATAGCATCAATTTTTTTGAGTAGTATTCTGGTCTCTACCATAGATGTCAAACCTTCATTATCTAATAGTTTGTCCTCAGCATAGTGGATACAAGAATCTAATAGATTGCCTACTTTGATGAGGTGAGAATCTGAAGTCGGAGCTTTGGTACGTCCGGAGTATGCAATCCAACTATTCCATCCGTGATTTATGGCAATATTACCAATATGTTGAGTTATTTTCCCTACGGAAAAGTTCATGCAAGCATTTATTTGGAGTAGTGTAGGCATAATTAACAAATCATGGGGATTAGGAGTAGGATTTGCGGGCTGCGTCGATGCGGAGGAGGATGAAAATTAGGAGGGTGAAGCCCCAGAGGGATGAGCCGCCGTAACTGAGTAGTGGGAGGGGGATGCCGATTACGGGACATAGTCCGATGACCATGCCGATGTTGACGCAGAAGTGGAAGATGATGTATGATGCTACGCAGTAGGCGTAGATGCGGCCGAAGGGTCGTGGTTGTCGTTCGGCGATAGATATGATGCGTAGTATCATTGCCAGATAGAGGGCAATGATGATGAATGAGCCAACGAAGCCTTCTTCTTCGCCGATGGTGCAGAAGATGAAGTCGGTGTGTTGTTCGGGCACGTATTTGAGTTTGGTTTGTGTGCCGTTGAGGAAGCCTTTGCCGAAGAAGCCGCCGGAGCCGATGGCGATTTTGGATTGGTTGACGTTGTATCCGGCACCGCGAAGGTCCTCCTCGATACCGAGGACCACGCGGATGCGTTGCTGTTGGTGAGGTTGAAGTTGGTCGAAAGCGATGTTGACGGAGAACATGAAGCCGATGGCGAGGATTGCGGTGACAATCGGCACTGACAATCGGTGGAGGTGGCGCTTGAGGGCTTCGAAACCGATGTAGATGCAACCGGCAATGATGATGGCAATCATAATGGCGCGTCCCGGAAGGTTTAGACCAACGGGTCCGCCTAATATCCAGAGGATGAGGAGTAGGGCAGCGAAGCCGCCGAGGAGGTTGCGGGCGATTTCGATGGTGCGGCTGTAGATGAACGACATGATAGCCATAGTGAGCATGACTAAGATCATGACGGTGAATTCGCCGCCGGGGATGCCGAGGAATAGTTCTTCGGTGTATTTTACGGCTATGACGAATACGGCCACGGCGAATACGCCGGCGAAGAGTATCAAGCCGCTCATGCCTTCGCGGTAGAGTACGAGCACCAGGGCGGTGTAAGCGAGGGCGGAGCCGGTTTCGTTTTGGTTGAGGATTAGTAGGATAGGCACTACGAAGAGTGCGATGGCTCGGAGGTAGTTGCCGGGGTGTGCTTTGAGGGTGAAGTTGTATCCGTTGAAGAGTTTTGCCAAAGCGAGTGCTGTGGCTACTTTGGCAAATTCGGCGGGTTGGAGGCTCATGGGGCCTATGACGAGCCATGAGCGGGAGCCTTTGATGTCGGGGGCTATGAATGGCGTGACTAATAGTAGCACAAGGAGTATGCCGTAGATGAGGTAAGCGTATGTTTCGAATACGCGGTAGTCGGTGAGGAGTACGACGCATCCGAGCACTAATCCTAATCCAATCCATCGTATTTGCTTGCCGGAGAATTCGTCGAAACTGAAAATAGAGGCTTCGTCGAAGTCGTAACTGGCGGCATATATGCTGAATACACCTACTGCTACGATGAGCAGGTATATTACCACCAGTGGCCAGTCGATTTGGCGGAAAACGGAGGGGGAATTATCGTTTCGCATTGGAGTAGGGTAATGAGGTGCTAATCATTTGGTCTTCCATGTATTGGCGGGAGGGGTGGATGGAGTCGCATAGGTATTTCTCCATCACCAGCGAGCCGATGGGCACGCCGTACACGGCACCGAAGCCGCCGTTTTCTACGTAAACGGCTACGGCGATTTTGGGGTTGTCATAAGGGGCAAAGCCCATGAAAGCGGAGTGGTCGCGTCCGTGTGGGTTTTGGGCGGTACCGGTTTTGCCGGCAACGTCGATGCCGGGGATTGCGGCTCGACGGCATGTGCCGCCGGTGACGGCCATGCGCATACCTTCGGCTACTTCGGGGTACCATTTGAGGTCGATTGTAGGCCGTCGATGCTCGCTGTATTTGGGCGGCATCACGGTGTCTTGGATGGCTTTGACGGCGTGAGGTGTGATGAACCAACCGCGGTTGGCGATGGTGGCGGCGAGGTTGGCGATTTGCAGTGGTGTGGCTAATATTTCGCCTTGGCCGATGGCCACGGAGATGACGGTGTTGGCGCTCCAATGGCCTTCGCCGTAGAATTTGTTGTAGAACTTAGCGTTTGGCAAGAAGCCGCGGCTTTCGTGGGGGAGGTCTACGCCGAGAGCGTAGCCGTAGCCCATCGAGACGAGGTGTTTTTTCCAGATTTCGAAGGCGTTGGCGGGGTTGCCATACTTGCCGCGTCGGTCGATCATTGCTTTGAAGCCCCAGCAGAAGAAGGCGTTGCATGAGGTTTGGAGGGCGGGTTTGAGCGGGAGCGGGGAGCCGTGGGCGTGGCATCCTACGCGTAGGCCGCCGTTGACGTATCCGCCGTGGCAGGGGTAGGTGGTGGCTGTGGTGATGATGCCTTCTTGCAGCAGGATGAGGCCTTGGGTTGGCTTGAAGGTGGAGCCGGGCGGGTAGGCGCCGCCTAAGGCGCGGTCGAACAGTGGGAGCGACGGGTCGTTGACCAGGTCTTTGTAGCTTTCGCCGCGATGCCGACCCACTAAGAGGCGTGGGTCGTATGTGGGCGAAGAAACGAGGCAGAGGATTTCGCCGGTTTCGGGTTCGATGGCTACGACGGCGCCTCGTTTTCCGGCCATGAGGCGCTCGGCGTATTCTTGGAGTTCTATGTCGATGCTAAGGGTGAGGTCGCGTCCCGACACCGGTGCTATGTCGTGGGCACCGCCGTCGTAGCGGCCTTGTATACGGCCGCGGGAGTCGCGAATGAGGATTTCAACACCTTTGATGCCGCGTAGGTATTCTTCGTAACTGCGCTCCACGCCGAGGTCGCCGCAGTAGTCGCCGGGCGAGTAGTATGGGTCGTTGTCGATGTCGGTTTGCGACACTTCGCGCAGGTTGCCGAGGACGTTGGCGGCAGCGGCGTAGTTGTATTGGCGGAGGATGCGTTTTTGGATGTAGAATCCGGGGAAGCGGTATAGCTTTTCTTGGAGGCGGCCGTAGTCTTCGGTTGAGAGTTGGGCGAGTAGTCGCTGTGGGGTGTAGGAGGAGTATCCGGGATTGAGTCGCTTGTCGCGCATATCGGCGAAGCGTTTGCGCAGTTGGTCGGGGGTGATATTGAGGGTGTTGCAGAAGTCGAGGGTGTCGAAGGGTTGTACGTCGCGAGGGATGAGCATCACGTCGTAGGCCGGCTGATTGTATACGACCAATCGGCCGTCGCGGTCGTACATCAGGCCGCGTGAGGGATAAACTGTTTTGCGCAGAAAAGCGTTGGTGTCGGCTGATTTTTTGTATCGCTCATCGTTGATTTGCAGGTCGAAAAGTCGGCCTACGTAAATCAATGCAATGAGCAGTATGAAGCCGCCGATTACATATTTGCGCTTCTCAAGTTTATAGTCTTTTCTCATGCGAAGCGCCGTTTATGCAGGCTAAGGCGTAGATAATAATGAAGGTGAATATGCTTGAGGCTACGATGCGGAGCAGGAAGATCCAGAAGTTGAAGATTTGAAATGCTTCGATGGTGAAAATCATCAAGCAGTAGACCACGCACATGGTTAGGGCATATTTGAGGAATGAGGCTGTGTCCATCGTTCGGAGCGATGGACGCTGCTCGGCGAGGTCGTTGTCGGTGGGGACGTAGAGGTGGAACAGTGGGCGGCGGGCGAAGGCCAGCAGTGTGCAGGCGAGGGCGTTGACGCCCGGTGTGTCGGAGAGGGTGTCGACCGCCACGCCGAGGGCGAAGCCGATGGTCATGGCCAGGTTGGCGCTGTAGGTCACCGGGAGGGTGATGATTATGAAGATGAAGGCCATTGGTACTGCTACGTTGAATAGTACCAAGTGGTTGAAGAAAACGGCTTGAGCCGGCACCAAAATCAATGCTGCGATGAGCAAACTAAGGGAGGTTTTGTTCATGGGTTCATTTGTTGGCCGGGTCTGCATCGCCACCATCGACGCGTGTTTGCTCCACGCGTGTGATTTGGTCGCGACGATTGTTGATTACTACTTGCACGTTGCTTAGGCGAGTGAAGTCGGCGAACAATTTCACCTTGAGGGTGAAAAAGTTCTCCTTGTGGTTTTCGGCATTGTCGAGTATAGTGCCGACGGGGATGCCGGCGGGGAATACGGCGGAGAAGCCGGAGGTGACCACGGTGTCGCCACAGACAAATCGAGTGTGGCGCGGCAGTTCTTCGAGCAGCGCCACGGTGGGGTCAACGCCATCCCACACCAGGGAGCCGAAGTGCTCGGTGTTGCGAATTTTGCATGAGAGGCGGAAATTGGGATTGAGCAACGAAATTACTTGCGAATAATGTTCACCGGCCACGCTCACCACACCGACCACACCGGAGTGGTCGATGACGCCGAGTTCGGCCACTACGCCGTCGGCGGTGCCTTTGTCGATGGTGATGTAGTTGTGAGGATGGTGGATGGAGTTGTTGATAACGTTGGCTACGATGAAGTTGAAGTGCTGCACGCTATCGGGGGTGGGCATGGTGTCGGTGAATTGGGCGAGTCGCAGGCGGTTGACCTCTTCGCGGAGGTTCACCACCTGAGCCTCGAGTTCGGCGTTGCGACGGTTGAGGTCGTCGTTGGTGTCGCGCAGGTTGAAGTATGAGGTGATGCTATTGCCCACGGAGTAAACCGAGCCGCTGACGGCCGAAGATGATGAGAGCCACAAGTGGTGGCGATATGGGTCGCTGTTGAATAGCAAGATGCTACTCAACACCAAGTAAATCGCCAATACGAACCATTTGGAGTGGCGGCTGAGAAATGCGAATAATTCGTTCATCTAAAACACTAAGGCGACTGCGTCTTATTTAGTTCGACGCAGTCAGCCGTATAGAGTAAATCCGCTTATCGGATAAGGAATGAGAACTTATCGATGTTTTTGAGGGCTACGCCGGTGCCTTTGGCCACCGACAGCAGTGGGTCTTCGGCCACGTGGAATTGGATGCCGATTTTGTCGGTGAAGCGCTTGTCGATGCCTCGCAGGAGGGCGCCGCCGCCGGCGAGGTAGATGCCGTTGCGCACCAAGTCGGCATAGAGTTCCGGGGGTGTTTGTTCCAATGCGCTAAGCACGGCTGCTTCGATTTTGGAGATGGTTTTCTCGATGCAGTGGCTGATTTCTTGATATGAAACGGGCACTTCCATCGGCAGAGCGGTCATCATATTGGGACCGTGCACGATGTAGTCGTCGGGCGGAGTTTCGAGTTCGGTGAGTGCGGAACCGACGTGCATTTTGATTTGCTCGGCGGTGCGCACACCTACTTTCACGTTGTGTGCGCGGCGCATGTGGCCTTGGATGTCTTCGGTGAGGTCATCGCCGGCCACTTGTATGCTCTTGTTGGATACGATGCCGCCCAACGAAATCACGGCGATTTCGGTGGTGCCACCGCCTATGTCCACAATCATGTTGCCTTCGGGGGCTTCGACGTCGATGCCGATACCGAGGGCAGCGGCCATGGGTTCGTAAATCATATATGAGTCGCGTCCGCCGGCGTGCTCGGAGGAGTCGCGCACGGCGCGGATTTCCACTTCGGTGGAGCCGGAGGGGATGCCGACCACCATACGGAGCGATGGTGAGAACCAATTGCTTTTGGTAGATGCTTTTTTCACTAAGCCGCGAATCATGAGTTCGGCGGCATTGAAGTCGGCAATCACACCTTTGCGCAGGGGGCGCACAGTGCGAATGCCTTGAGGGTTTTTGCCTTCCATCAGGTAAGCCTCGGTGCCGACAGCGATGAGTTTGTCGGTGCGAGTGTCGAGAGCCACAATCGATGGCTCGTTGATCACGATTTTATCGTTGTGGATTATGATGGTGTTGGCGGTGCCAAGGTCGATAGCGATTTCCTTGGTGAATGAGAAAAGGCCCATATTATCCTGTAATATTATTGTTGTCTGAAATTAGTGGCGGAAGTGGCGAATACCGGTCATGGCCATGGTGATGCCATGGCTAAGGCAGAAGTCGACGGATTCGTTGTCGCGAACGGAGCCGCCGGGTTGTACGATGTTGTCGATGCCGGCTTGGTGGGCGATTTCCACGCAGTCGGCGAATGGGAAGAAGGCGTCGGATGCCATGGTGGCGCCGTTGAGGTCGAAGCCGAACGATTGTGCTTTGGCGATGGCTTGCTTGAGGGCATCGACGCGTGATGTTTGGCCGATGCCGGAGGCGAGGAGTTGGCCGCCTTTGGCTAATACGATGGCGTTGCTCTTGCAGTGCTTCACAATCTTGTTAGCGAAGAGCATGTCGGCGGCACGTTGGTCGGTGAGGTGGCCTGAAACGGTGCGAAGTTCGTCGGTGGTTTCGGTGTGGAGGTCGCGTTGCTGTTGGAGCACGCCGTTGAGGCAGGTGCGCACTGACATTTGTGGCAGAGCGGCATCTTTGCGGCGCAAGATGATGCGATTTTTCTTGCTTTGGAGTATTTGGAGCGCTTGGGGCTCGTAGTCGGGCGCGATGATTACTTCGAGGAATATTTTGTTGATTTCAGTGGCGGTGGCTTCGTCGACTATGGTGTTGGTGATAATCACTCCGCCGAAGGCCGACACGGGGTCGCCTGCGAGGGCATCTTTCCATGCCTCGACGGCTGTGGAGCGTGTAGCCAGGCCGCAGGCATTGTTGTGTTTGAGCACGGCGAAAGTGGGTTCGGAGCCGAATTCGTTGATGAGGTTTACGGCGGAGTCGATGTCAAGCAGGTTGTTGTAGGAGATTTCTTTGCCGTGGAGTTGGTCGAAGAGGGCGTCGAAATGGCCGAAGAAGTGAGCGCTTTGGTGGGGGTTTTCACCGTAGCGGAGGGAGCGTTCGCCGTCGACAGCGAGGCGGAGTGCTCCGGCGGGCTGGTCGAGAGTTGAGGCCATGTAGGAGAAGATGGCGGAGTCGTAGGCTGACGACACGGCAAATGCTTCGCGGGCGAGGGTGCGACGCTGCACTTCGGTGGTGGCAGCGGCACCGTTTTCTTTGAGGAATGAGAGCAGGGTGGAGTATTGCGCTTTGGAGGCTACGATGGCCACGTCGGCGTAGTTTTTGGCGGCGGCGCGGATGAGAGAGATGCCGCCTATGTCGATTTTTTCGATGATGGCATCGTGGTCGGCGCCGGAGGCGACGGTTTGTTCAAAGGGGTATAGGTCGACGATGACCAGGTCGATTTCGGGGATGTCGAATTGCGACATGGTGTCGACGTCGCTTTGGAGGGAGCGACGCCCTAAGATGCCGCCAAATACTTTGGGGTGGAGTGTTTTGACGCGTCCGCCCAGGATGGATGGGTATCCGGTGAGGTCTTCTACGGCGTCGCAGTCGTAGCCTTGCTCTTGGATGAATGAGCGTGTGCCGCCGGTAGATAAGAATTTTACGCCATCGTTGGCCAGAAGGCGAAGGATTTCGTCGAGGCCATCTTTGTGGAATACGGATATTAAAGCAGTTTTAATCGACTTAGTATCAGCCATTTGAGAAGCTTCTTTTTGGGTTTTTACCTGAAAAATAGATTATTAGTAGCGATGGCTACTATTGCAAGTGCACTATTGAGAGTGCAAAGGTACGAAAAAATCGCAAGATTTCCGCCACAAATCGGCGCAAATTTTTGGCGGAAAGCAAAAAAAGTGGCAGATGAGGGTTGATAGGTAAAAAACAAGCGTAAGAACGTGTTTTGGGGTACGTTCTTACGCTTGTGGTGTGAGAAGAGCCGAGGGAGTTAGTCGATTTGGATTACTAAGTAGTTGGTGAGGCTCCAGAATTGGTCGGGGTTGGTGATTTTGAGTACTTTTTGGCCGTTTTGTTCTACGATTTGGTAAGAGCCGGAGGGGTGGTTGGTGAGCACCTTAGCTTTGTTGGAGTGCAACGCGATGGTGTGCAGGGTGCGACGGTCGGCGGTGACGAAGAACGATTGGTCGAAGTCGGAGCGCATGATTTTGGTTTTGCGCAGGAAGCCGCTTTCGATGATTTTGTGTTCTTTGAGTTCTTTTTTGCTGGCTACCACGTAGTAGCAGGTGTTCATTTCGTTGGCGAGTTCTTGGGTTTCGGCTTGAGCCTGGTCGCGTTCGCCGGTGACGGTGTTGACGGTAGTGTGGAGTGAGTCGACGGTGGAGTTGAGTTCGCCGATTTGACGGTTTGCATCGTCGAGGCTTGCGCGAAGGTTCTCAATTTCAGCGGATTGGGAGTCGATTTGAGCGCGCAGGGTCTCCACGGTTTGTTGGAGGTTTTTATTGTTGAGGGTGGATTGTTGTAGACGGCGTTCGAGCTGTTCGAGTTGTTCGCGACGTTGCTGCAATGTTTGTTGAATTGCAGCGATGTCGGCTTCGATTTGTGCTCGTTGAGAGGGAGTTTCGCCATTCACACCGGTTGATACGGTGAGAATGTTTTCGAGGCGTTTGATTTCGGCCATGCCGCTTGAAATTTCGTTGACGAGGCTTAATAATTGGTCGCGGTCGGCCACAGCGGCGGCTAATTCTTGCTTAGTGGCGTCTTGGAGTTGCTCTTCAGTGGTGACATCTTGTTCAGGTTTTTTGTCGCATGCTGAAAGGATGGCCAGGCATGCGAGCGACATCAATAAAAACTTTTTCATTGTGTTGTGACTTGTTTGTATTGTTAATCGAGGTCGGTTTTATACTTATTTGTATGGGCTTTTTTGGCGGGTTCGGGTTTACCACCGACAATTATAACAATTTCACCGCGCGGATTGTTTGCGGTGAAATGGTCGATGAGTTGTGCGAGGGTGCCGCGCACGGTGGTTTCGTGCACTTTGGAAATTTCGCGGCTGACCGATGCGGGGCGGTCGAGTCCGCAGAATTGTGCTAATTGTTGGAGTGTTTTGACTAATCGCAGGGGCGATTCGTAGATGATGAAAGTGCGAGGGTCGTCGGCTAAGAGTCGGAGGCGGGTTTCTCGCCCTTTTTTGGGGGGCAAGAAGCCCTCGAACACGAAGTAGTTGCAGGGCAGGCCGGAGTTGACCAGCGCGGGGACGAAGGCGGTGGGCCCTGGGAGGGTGACTACGTTGACGTGGCGGTTGCGACATTCGCGGGCGATGAGGAAGCCGGGGTCGGAGATGCCGGGAGTGCCGGCGTCCGACACCAGGGCGATGGTGTCGCCGCCTTCGATGCGTTCGGCTAATTGGGCCGAACAGTCGTGTTCGTTGAATTTGTGGTAACTCTGCATGGGTGTGTTGATGCCGAAGTGTTGCATCAACACGCTGCTGGTGCGGGTGTCTTCGGCCAGTATGAGCGATGCTTGTCGGAGCACGTCGATGGCTCGCGGGCTCATATCGGCGAGGTTGCCGACGGGTGTCGGCACTATGTATAGTGTGCCTGACATTTATTTAAAGTAACTTTCGATGATTTCCATGAACGATTTTACATCTTGATTTTGTGGGTCGAGCATGAGGTCGTCGTAGATGTATTCTTTGGCTTCGTCGAATGAACTCATGGCGGCGAAGAGGTCGAGGGTGTCTTCGAAGGCTTGTTCGTCGCCGTCGAAGACTTCGCGACGGAAGAAGTATTTGTCGTTGATGGTGAAGAAGTTGCGGATAGGCATGCGTGGGCGCGCCGGAGCGGCTTGGGGTGCTTCGGCTGTGGGTGCCGGAGCGGGCTGGGGCAGTTCGGCTTCCGCCTCACCACAGGACTCAGGGCTGATGGGGGCTTCTGGTTGGGGCAGTTCGGCTTCCGCCTCACCACAGGACTCGAGGCTGGTGGGTGGCTGTGGTAGTTCGGCTTCCGCCTCACCACAGGACTCGAGGCTGATGGGGGCCTCAAGCAGTTGGCATAGTTGTGTGGCTTTGAGGCGTGCTTGGTCGAGGGCTTCGTCGGCTCCGCGTTGTTGATATACGCGGAGCAGGCCTTCGATTTCGATATTGAGGGTTATGAGTTGCTGTACGTTCATATTTTATTGATTTTCGAGAAATTGCGTGAGATAATCGGCTATGGCTGTTCGTAAATCGGCTCGTTTGCAGAAGAAGCCGTTGACGAACACCACAACCACGTGTGTGGGCATGCCTTCGTCGTCGAGGAGGTATCCGGCCATGTTTTGCACGTTGCGCATGGAGCCGGTTTTCATGGCGGCACGACCTTGGAGGGGCGTGTCGCAGGCGAATGATTTGAGGGTGCCGTCGATGCCGGCCACGGGTAGCATGTCGATGAAGAGGTCGGCGTATTCGGTGTAGAGCATGGCTTCGAGGAGTTGGCCTACGGTGGCGGGTTGCATCAGGTCGGCGCGAGCGAGTCCGCTGCCGTCGAGTAGTTGGAGGCAGTCGGTGTCGATGCGGAGCGAGTCGAGCATTTTCAACTCGGTTTGGAGGCACACTTGGCGGCAACTGTCGGGGGCGAGAGTGCGGAGCATGCCTTCGGCCAGGAGGTTGTCGCTGATTTTGTTTGTGACGTAAAGGATTTCGCCGAATGATGGCGAATGGTGGGTGTAGACCGTGCGTGACGCGCCTGACGAGGTGTCGCGGCTGTCGTCGTCGCTTACTTCGATGTGGGCTTGGGCGAGTTTGGCTTTGAGCAGCATGGCAAACATGGCAGCGGGGTCGTTGAGGGTGGAGTTGATGCTGAAATTGGCTTGCCGACGTTTGCGTCGGGGCATCACCACGGTGAGGCGGTTTGAGCCGAAGCCTCGGCGCAGGTCGGTGGTGCTGCGGGAGGTGACCACGTTGATTTCGAGGGTGGAGGCGGGTTCGGTCGCCCCTTTGTTGGGGAAGACCTTCACGTAGTTTTCGCCGTAGTTGAAGCCGTATAGGCCGGCGCCGTAAGGCCAAGGGATGTCGTCGCACTCCCAGTTGACTATAGCGCCTGCCTCGGGCAAGTGCTCGTCAATGCGTATGCGTCCGTCGATTTTGTTGAGGCCCATTTGTTGGATATGGGCCACAATCGAGTCGCAGAAGCCCATGTATTCGGCAAATTCGCTGTGCTCGATGGTGGGGTCGGCGCAGGCCTCGATAATCAAGTCGCCGCGCCATTGGCCTTGGCCGGCGGGGTGCCCCGAGAGGCGCACGTTGGTGGTGAAGCAGGAGTCGATGCCGCATTGGAGCATCACGGCGGCTGAAGTAATCAATTTGGTGACGCTGGCGGGAGTCATGGCGCGCGAGGCGTTGTGGGAGACCAACACCTCGCCGCTGCGGAGGTCTTTGACGTAGATGCCCACGGTGGTGGCATCTCCGCGGTAGATGTTGAGGATGTTTTCGTCGGCGTGGGCTGATGCCACGCAGAGCGATGTGAGCAGTAGGGCGAGTATGTAGTTGGTAATTGTACGCATTTTGATTACATTGATGTATGATAGCACAAATGTAGCAATTTTTTCTCAATTCCAACTATATTTTTCGGAATTTTAAGAGAAATTATAGCGCGACGGTGAGGCCGTCGTAGGCGAGGCGGACGTTGGGCGGCAACGCCACATGGGCTTGAGGGCCCATGTCGTGGCTCATGTGGATGAGGAACGTTTGCTTTGGGTGCAAACGTTCGATTATCTGCAGCGATTCGCTTAGGCTCATGTGAGTGGGGTGAGGTTCGGTGCGCAAGGCGTTGATTATTAGGGTATCAACGCCTTCGATGGCGGCGATGGTTTGGTCGGGCATCGTTTTGCAATCGGTGATGTATGCCAGCCGATTGCCGAAGCGGAAGCCGAGGATTGGCAGTTGGCCGTGCATTATTTCGACGGGGAGGATGTGCTGCTCGGCGATGGTGAATGGGATGCCGGGTTGGATTTCGGTGATGGCGAAGGTGGGCACCCCGGGGTATAGGTGCTTAGCAAACGACCAGGGGTTGCGTTGGCGCAGGTCGTGGGCCACGTCGGCGGCGCAGTAGGTGGGGAAATGGCGGCCGCCTTTGCAGTAGGGCCGCAGGTCGTCGATGCCGCCGGTGTGGTCGTAGTGAGAGTGGGTGATAAGGAGGGCTTCGAGGGCGGGAGAGCCGGCGGCGAGGATTTGGGAGCGGAAGTCGGGACCGCAGTCGATGAGTATGTTGTGGCCGGAGTCGAGGGTCACGATGGCCGACGCTCGCAATCGCTTGTCGCGCGCGTCGGTGGAAGTGCAAGTGGCGCAGTTACAGCCGATTTGAGGCACACCGGTGGAGGTGCCGGTGCCTAAAAATCTTATTTCCATAATCTATTTGCGATATCGGGTGAGGATGCCGTCTTCAAAAATGAGGTAAATGCCGTTGTCGTAGAGCCAGCGCTCGAGTTGGGCGGCGCGCGTGGCTCCGCGGTTGATGGATGATGGGGCACCGAGTGCGAGTCGGCACTCGTCGCGAGTCATACCTACGGCCACTTGCGAGCGGGTAATCAACTGCCATGTGTGGTCGGATATTTGCGGATAATTGGTTCGCGGGTCGGAAAAAGAGAAGAGTCGGTCGAAATTGCGGGTGGCGGCGCGCGAGGTGCCGTAGGTGAGCCACACGAAGTGCTCACCGGGGATTTCGTCGGCCGAGAAGGCCACGCGTAGCGGCAGGTTGGATGTACCTGCCACCACGGAGTCGATGGTCACCGGCACATGTCGCAGTCCGTGGATTGAGCGGCCGTTGGCTTCATACCACAGAGGGGTGGTGATGAAGCACCGGCAGCCGCGCAGCAGCGAGTCGGCGGTGTGCACGGCATCGAGGTTGATGGCAAATGGTATTTCGAGCGAACGTCGCTGCTCGAAACTCTCGGCGTCGATGCCGGTGGGGTAGCAGAGCGAGTCGCCGCGGTCGGAGCGGAAGAGTAGTTCGACGGTTTGGCGACCGGTCACGTCGGTGACATTACGCTTGCTTACCAGCGCAATGCGATGGCCGGCCAGCGAGTCGGCGCCCACGGCGGGTTGGGCGAAGATGAGGGCTATCTTGTCGTCGTCGACCAGCCACTCCTTGCCCGGCGCCCAATGGGCGGGCGGGGTGTCGCGCACCGCCTGCATCAGCGCCATCTCGCGGCTATCGCTGATGCCCGCCGCGTCGACGTCGGCCGAGGAGATGCGAGGGGTGGAGTCAACGCCGGTGAAGCAACTTGACAGCGTGGCACATATTATAATATATATAATCGGAGGTATCGCTTTCATTTTGATAGTGTAGGGCAAAATATTTACTGAAAAACAAATTTTTTTGAGAAAAATTTTTTGGCCGAAAAAAGGCTCGAAAGGAGCCAACAAGCAAGGCTATATGGGCTAAATTTGTGGCAAATTTACAAAAAAATAGCGAGATAGCCAAAAAAGTGATTTGGCAGGCGGGAAAAATGCGTTGTAAAACATAAAAAAAAGTTGCAAAAATGTTTGGTGCATAATAATTTAATAACTACATTTGCGGTGGAATTCAAAAACAACCTTAAAATCACGATAAAACTACCAAATCTCCCTAAAACCCATACGAAATGGATATTAACAAATTAATGGCTGACCTGGAAGCCAAGCATCCCGGTGAAAAAGAATATCTGCAGGCAGTGAAAGAAGTGCTGCTCTCTGTAGAAGAAGTGTACAACCAACACCCCGAGTTCGAGCGCAACAAAATCATCGAACGCATGGTTGAACCCGACCGTATCGTTACCTTCCGCGTAACCTGGATCGACGACAAAGGCGAAGTACAAAACAACATCGGCTATCGCGTGCAATTCAACAACGCCATTGGCCCGTACAAAGGCGGTATCCGCTTCCACGCTTCCGTGAACCTCTCTATCCTCAAATTCCTCGGCTTCGAACAAACATTCAAAAACGCCCTCACCACCTTGCCTATGGGCGGCGGTAAAGGCGGTAGCGACTTCTCGCCCCGTGGCAAGAGCGACCGTGAAATCATGCGCTTCTGCCAAGCCTTCATGCTCGGCTTGTGGAAGAACCTCGGTCCCGACCGCGACGTGCCCGCCGGTGATATCGGCGTAGGCGGCCGCGAAGTGGGCTACATGTTTGGCATGTACAAACGTCTGGTGAACGAACACACCGGCACATTCACCGGCAAAGGCCTCGAATTCGGCGGTTCGCTCATCCGTCCCGAAGCCACCGGCTACGGCGCTCTCTACTTCGTGCAAAGCATGCTCAAAGAAAAAGGCCAAGACATCGCCGGCAAAACCGTGGCTATCTCCGGTTTCGGCAACGTGGCTTGGGGCGCTGCCAAGAAAGCAACCGAACTTGGTGCTAAGGTAGTGACCATCTCCGGTCCCGACGGCTACATCTACGACCCCGCCGGCCTTAACGACGAAAAGATTGAATACATGCTCGAACTCCGCGCTTCCGGCAACGATATCGTGGCTCCCTACGCTGAAAAATTCCCCGGCTCGGAATTTTTCGCCGGCAAAAAGCCTTGGGAACGCAAAGTGCAAATCGCTCTTCCCTGCGCTACCCAAAACGAACTCAACGGCGACGACGCCAAAGCACTGGTGGCTAACGGCGTAGAAATGGTGGCTGAAGTGTCGAACATGGGCTGCACCCCCGAAGCAATCGACACCTTCATCAACTCGCGCACCACTTACGCTCCCGGTAAGGCTGTGAACGCAGGCGGCGTAGCCACTTCCGGCCTCGAAATGAGCCAAAACGCTATGCACCTCCAATGGAGCGAAGCCGAAGTAGACGAAAAACTCCACGCTATCATGGCTTCTATCCACACTCAATGTCTCAAATACGGCCGCGAAGCCGACGGCTTCATCAACTACATGAAAGGCGCTAACATCGCCGGCTTCATGAAAGTGGCTCACGCTATGATGGGACAAGGCATTTGCTAATTCAAGTCTAACAAAACCAACAGTCCTCAAAAGAGAGGCGCCCTATTGTGTGGGCGCCTCTCTTTGTGTGTATGCTGATGCAGTAGTGGCTTGCGCCACCCCACTGCGGCCGGTGGCTGATGGCTTGCGCCTCACCACCCGGGTGGGGGTGGTGGGCTTAGTCGAACACGCCTTCGACGCTCTCTTCGGTAGTATCAAGTTCGGGCTCGATACCACCGAGTTCGCTCTCACACAGGTTGAGCCCGGCGGGGAAGGTGAATGTCTTTGATTGTGAATAGTGGAGTGAGGGGTCGGCGTACACTCGGGTGATGTAGAGGCCGTAGATGGGCAAGGCCATTGAGGCGCCTTGCCCCTCGGCCATGGAGTTGAAGTGGATGTAGCGCTCTTCGCCGCCTACCCACACGCCCGATACCAACTCGGGCGTGAAGCCCATAAACCAGCCGTCGGCATTGTAGTTGGTGGTGCCGGTTTTGCCACCCATTTGGGCGGTGATGTTGTAGGGCGCACGGCGCAGGCGGTTGCCGGTGCCGCTGTCGACCACGTTGAGCAGCATCGATAGGATGCGGTAGTAGCCTTTTTCGGTGATGACTTCGGTTTGTATGGGGCCGAATTCGCTGATGATGTTGCCGTTGGAGTCGCAGATGGCTGATACGAACACGGGGTTGGAGCGCATGCCGTAGTTGGCGAAGGCGCTGTAGGCTGTGACCATCTCTTTGACCGACACTTCGCAGGGTCCGAGGCAGAGCGAGATGACGGCGGGCAGTTGGTTGGTGATGCCGTAGGAGTGCATACGTTTCACCAACTCGGCGGGGTTGAGTTGGGCCATCAACCGGGCGGATATCCAGTTGTTGGAGTTGGTGAGTGCCCATCGCAGGTCGACCATTTCGCCGATGCGGGCTTTGCCGGAGTTGCGTGGCGACCATGGGCGGCCGCTTTCGTCGTAGAAGGTGGGCTGCTCGTTGAGTAGTTGGTCGCATGGAGTGAAGTCCGACTCTATGGCGTATGTGTAGAGGAATGGCTTGATGGTGGAGCCGATTTGTCGGCGTCCGGTCGACACCATGTCGTATTGGAAGAAGCGGAAGTCGGGCCCTCCCACGTAGGCTTTGACGTAGCCCGTGGTGGGGTCCATCGACATGAAGCCGCAGCGTAGGAAACTTTTGGTGTAGAGGATAGAGTCGCGGGGTGTCATAACGGTGTCGAGGGGACCGTCGTAACTGAACACCACCATTTCGGTGGGTGTGTCGAATTGGCGGTCGATTTCGGCATCGGAAAGGCCGGCTACTTTGGCCACGCGCCGGCGTTCGCTTTGGCGGATGGCTGTGGCGATGAGTTTGCGGCGCATATCTTGGGTGAGTTCGGCGGGGTTGGAGGTGTATGGAGCCGAGGCCGACCCGCGTTTTTCGCGGTTGAATTGTGATTGGAGGTGGCGCATGTGTTGGGCTACGGCCTGTTCGGCGTAGGTCTGCATGCGGGAGTCGATGGTGGTGTATATGCGCAGGCCGTCGGAGTAGATGTCCCAGTGCGAGCCGTCGGGTTTGGGGTTTTTGTCGATCCACCCGTAGAGGGGGTCGTTGACCCATGCTATGGAGTCGTCGAGGTATTTTTGCTGCTCCCACTCTTGGTAGTCGGAGCGCACGGGGCGGTGTGCGGTGAGGTATCGGCGGAGTTCCTCGCGGAAGTAGGGTGCGAGGCCCTCCTTGTGGTCGACGCGGTGGAAATCAAGCACCAGGGGGAGTGCTTGTAGGGAGTCGAGTTGGGCGCGGGTGAGCATATCGGCTTTGTACATTTGCTCGAGCACCACGTTGCGGCGGTCGCGAGTGCGCTCGGGCTTGCGCACGGGGTTGTAGTACGATGGGTTCTTGACCATACCCACCAGGGTGGCGGCCTCTTCGATGGTGAGGTCGCGCGGGTCTTTGTTGAAGTAGACTTTGGCTGCTGATTTGATGCCGACGGCGTTGTAGAGGAAGTCGAATTGGTTGAGATACATTTTGAGTATCTCATCCTTGGAGTAGAAGCGTTCGAGTTTGACGGCAATCATCCATTCGATGGGTTTTTGGACTGCACGCGAGAGGAAGCCGTCGGATGGCGGGGTGTAGAGTTGCTTGGCGAGTTGTTGGGTGATGGTGGAGCCGCCGCCGGCATTTTTTTGGCGTAAAATGACGGTTTTGACTACGGCGCGCGAGAGGGCGCGCACGTCGATGCCGGAGTGGTCGAGGAAGCGTGCGTCTTCGGTGGCGATGAGTGCGTTGACCACGTTGTCGGAGATTTCGTCGAGGTCGGCGTAGACGCGGTTGCCCGAATTGCGGAAATAACGACCCAATTCGGCGCCGTCGGAGGCGTAGATTATTGAGGCGTATTTGTCTTGGGGGTTGCGGAGTTCTTCGATGGGGGGCATGTAGCCGATGATGCCGTTGTAGACGAGTATCAGCAGCAACAGCACGAAGGCGAAGCCGCAGCCGAATGTGAGCCACAGGATGCGGATGAGGTGTTGCTTCCATGTGGTTTTGGCGAGTGAGGGAGTATTTTGGGTAGATGGCATATTATCAACGTTGGTTTTCAAACCACAAATTTACGGCAATTTTTTGGAATAGCCAACATAAAAGCGAAAAAATGCGTTGTAGGCAAAAATCCGGTTGATACTTGGGGATATCAACCGGATTGTTGCGAGTGATGGATGAGGAGGGGTGAGGGCGGTTTATTGCATTTGGAGGGGTGATTGCTCCAGGCGGCCGTTGATGATGGGTAGGTATCGACCGGAGTCGAGGTCGAATTTGAAGAACACCTTTCCTCCGGTGCCGTTTTCTACGAATTTCACTTTGTCGACTCGCACTTCCACGCGATTGTGTTCGGTGTCGCGCGAGACGATGATGCCGTAGTCGGTTTTGTTGTAGAAGTGGGCTGAGCCGCTGATGGAGTAGAGGTCGAGGGCTGTTTCGCCGGCTTCGCGGCGCTGCTGACGGGGGTGTGCAACGAGGATTACGAGCACGCCGTAGTCGGTGGCGAAGCGTTTGAGTTTGGTGAGTAGGCGCGACACGTAGAGTGTTTCGGTGGCGGCGCCGTAGTCGTCTTGGAGTTCGTTGTAGGGGTCGATGACCAGAGTGCGCACATTATTATATAGCACCAGGTCGGCTGCGGCGTCGAGGATGTCGTCGATGCGAGCATCGCCCGAGGGGATGATGTGGTGGTAGTATCGGTTCATGAACTTCACCGTTGGGTCGAAGGCTTGGTTGTTGAGGTCATCTTCGGTGAGGGGATGACCCACCAACCGCTTGGCGATTTTGATGAAGTGATTTCCCAGGGGCATATTTTCGGGTGAGAAATATGCCACGCCCCAGTGGTGGTTGATGGCCAGTCGGGTGGCGATTTCGTCGATGAATTCGCTTTTGCCGCATCCGGGGCGTCCGGTCACCACGCAGAGACGTCCGGACTCGAAGCGGCATATCTCGTCGAGGTTTTGCAGGCCGAGGGTGATGCCGCGTTGCGGACCTTGGCGCACGATGCTCAGTGCTTCGAGGAGTCGGTCGCCCAGCGACACCACCTCGTCGGAGGTGGCTCGCTCGGCTTTGGTGAGACATTCGAGCAGTGATTTGGCGCCGTATTGGAGCAGATGCTCGTTGGCATCTTTGCATCCGGGGCCGTATGACACCAGTCGGCAACGGCCTTTGCCGAAGCGTTTCACCAGGTCGGCGGCGAGTTGACGGCCTACTTTGTCGTTGTCGGAGGCGATGTAGATGGTGGTTTTGTTGTCGAACCACCCATCCATGAAGTCGTCGAAGTAGGAGGTGGCGGCGCTGCCTCCGTTGGGCACTGACACCACGTCGGCGCGTCCGGCGGTGATGAAGGCGAGGGCGTCGAATTCGCCCTCGGTGATGATGCACTCGGAGGTGTCGCGCACGGCGTCGATGTTCCAGGGGATGAGTTCGGCGCCTTCCACCAGCGAGAAGCGCTTGGCGTTGGCGCTTCGGCACTTTTCGTTGATGCGTTTGCCGTCGCATTCGAACACGAATTTCACGGCCGTGGGGGTGAATTCTACGGGGGCGGCGGCAATGGCTTCGGGCGAAATGCCGCGCGAGATTACGTAGGCGTAGGCGGCGGTGTCGGCCATTTGGGGGCTGTGGTCCACGGGGTGTTGTTCGGGGAGTTTGTAGTCTTTGGAGGTGAATTCCGGGGCGTTGTAGTTTTTGAGCGAGCCCGACCATCCGCAGTGGTGGCATTTCCACCAACCGTGGTCGAGGTCGATCGAGAGCGAGCGGTCGCGGGGATTGTGGCGAGTGGCGGAGCATTGTGGGCAGGTGGAGCGCACCTTTCCGGAGGTGCGACGATAGGGAATTTCGATGCCGTATTGTTCAAAAGTTTGCATAGTGGGTGTGTTTTTATAGGTTTGATAATTAGTTATTTAGATGCTTTTTTTGTTGTTTGCAATTTTTGTTTTTCCTTGGCTTGGGGCGAGAGGTAGTCGACCCAGTCGATCCAGTAGTTGGCGAAGAGGTGTATGCGCTCGGCTCGTGTTTGCTGAAGGAACACCAGCCGGCGCTTGGTGTTGTAGTAATTGTTGAAGAAGCCGTTGTAGATTTCGTTGCACACTTCTTGCTTGGTGAGGGTGCGCACTTGCTCAAAGAGTGCGCATCGACGCGATTTTGCCAGGCGATACAAATCTTCCACGGCTTGAGTGTAGGCGCTGTCGATTTGGTATTTGGATGTGATGTTGATGGGCAGTTCCATCACCGCGTTGTCGAGCAAATTAGGCTCGACATCGGCGAGGTGTTCGCCGGTGAGGAAGGTTTCGAAGTCGATGGATGCTTCGATTTCGGCATCGCTACGGTCGCGGAAGTACATGCGACGGTCCTCCAGACGTAGTTGCTCCATATCGAGCAACACGTCGGGTCGTGCGCCGGCGGGGATGAGTGTGGGCACTTTGTCCATGAGTTGGCGGCCGTAGTCGTCGAGGTGAGAGTCGTCGACTGCTTCTTTGCGCACCGGCGGCGCCGGGGTGGGGCGCACCGGTGCGGGCGCTTCGTCGGTGGCGGGGGCGGTATCGTCGGTCGAGTCGGACTGTTTTGCGCAGTCCGACTCTTGCGGCGCGTCAATGGTAGACGCAGCCACCGCTTCAGCCTTTGCAGGGGCTGAAACGGTGGCCGCTGTAGCGGTGGCTTCGGGCGCTTCACTGCGTCCGAGAGCCATGAAGATTTTGTAGTTGAGGTCGGCATCGTCGGCGGGGTTGAGCGCATCCATGCCGAAGTAGATGCGTGCGATTTTGTCGCGCTCTTCCATGCTAAGCGAGCGGTAGAAGGCAGTCATCAGGGGTGTTAAGATTAAGTTTTGCATTGTAGTGTGTGTTTTGAGGTTGAAAATTAATTACAATGCAAAGTTACAACACGATTGAGGGTGTTGGTGCAAAATTTGGTTCGTCAAACCAAATTTCGAATGATTTTTTTTATTTCACCTTCGACAAGAAAGCCTTTCCCACCCTATACCCCTTTAGGGGGGTATAGGGTGGGAAGGCATTGCGGTCGTTTTGTTGATTTTTTCGGTTGGTTCACTTTTGGTAGAGTGAACCAAACTTTTATCTCTCTCACACCAAAAGTGAGAACTGCCGCCGGTGATTAGTTGAAGTCGATGGAGCGGTAGCGGTTGAGGCGCGCCAGGGTGAGGGCGAACTGATATTTCAGGTCGAGGTAGTTGAGGTAGGTGGCGCGGTAGGTGTTCATCTCGTTGAGGTAGTCGATTACGGAGAGTTCGCCTCCGAGGAAGGCACGGTGGAGCAGTTGGGGGTATGAGGCGTCGCTATTGAGCGCCTCATACCGCCTCAGGGAGCGGTTGAGGGCGGTGGCGGCTTGTGCTTGACCGGAGGCTTCGGCCATGGCTTGCGCCAGTTCGAAGTCGTACTGCGAAGCGATGGCTTGTGCTTCGAGGTCGGCGGCGAGCCGTCGTTGCCGTTGAGAGAACGACGGCAGGCGCAGGGCGATTGAGAAGCCGTGGAAGTTGGTGCGGTCCTCGTGGCTGTAGCGGTAGCCAACGGTGAGCGACGGCCAGTTTTGGCGGCCGACGGCTTTGGCTTGCTGTCGAGCCGCCTCGGCGTTGAGGCGGCCGAGGTGGTACTGGTAGTAGTCGTCGGGGTTGGTGGAGGCGGCTTGGAGCGACTGGATGGGGTAGTCGCTCCAGCAGGGTTCGTCGCCGGAGAAAGAAGCGCCTTGAGCGCGGAGCGAAGCCTGAAGGGCGGCGAGGTCGGCGCGGCAGGCGTCGACGGCGCGGTCGTTTTCGAGGATTGAGAGTTGGGCTTTGCGCACATCGAGCACGGTGGCGTTGCCCAGGTGGAACGAGCGCTGTGTGAGGGAGTCGACGGCGGCGAGGTTGCGCCCGATTTCAAGGTAGAAATCGAGGCGCTGGCGAGCGTTGATGATGTCGACGATGAGCAACTTCACGGCCAACGCCTTGTCGGCCCAAATGGCCGCTTTGGCGTAGTCGACGGCGCGGGCTTGGGCGTCGATGGCGGAGCGTCGGGCGGAGTACACCCACGGCATCTCGAATTCTTGTGAGATGCCGGCGCTGTAGCGGTTGGGCGTGCCGTTTTCGCCCCAGAGGTGTTCGAAATCCACTTCGGGTCCGGTGAGGGCGTTGTCGGCGCGGGCGGAGGCCAATGCCGCTTCGTTCGAAGCGATAGCGGCGTTGACCTCACCGTTGGCGGTGATTACCGAGGAAATGAGCGCTTGGAAGGGCGATTGGGCTATGGCCGCCGCGCCCCAAGCGGCGAGTATGAGGGTGGAAATGTAGCGTTTCATCTGTTGAGTTTTTTAATGTTAACCCACCGATATAGGGCGGGCACCACGAACACGTTGAGGATAGTCGACGAAATCAAGCCGCCGAGGATTACCATGGCCATGGGCGCTTGGATTTCGTTGCCGGTTTTTTCGCCGTTGACAGCCAGCGGTATCATGGCCAGCGCCGATGTCAGGGCGGTCATGATGATTGGCAGCAGGCGGTCGGAGGAGCCGATGAGGATACACTCTTTGAGAGTGTGTCCCTCGTCGTGGAGCACTTTATAGTGGGAGATGAGCAGCATACCGTTGCGGGTGGTGATGCCCAGCAGGGATATGAAGCCGATGATGGCGGGGATGTTGAGTTCGGCGCCGGTGATGAGCAGAATGAACACGCCGCCGATGAGTGCCAGCGGTATGTTGATGAGGATGATTGCGGAGTCGATCCAACTCTTGAATTGAGCGTAGAGAAGCATCAAAATCACCAGCAGCGCGCAGATGGAGGTGAGCATCAGCGTGCGCGAGGCGCGCTCTTCGCTCTCGAACTGGCCGCCGTAGGTCACATAATAGTTCTCGGGCAGTTGCACCTGGGTGTTGATGGTGGATTGGATGTCGTTGACGACGCTGCGCAGGTCGCGGCCGTCGACGTTGGCCGACACGATGATGCGCCGCTTCACGTCTTCGCGATTGATGGTGTTGGGACCGACGGTCGACACGATTTCAGCCACCTGAGCCAGAGGCACCGGCCCGCGGTTGGAGTCGATAGTCAGGCGCGAGATGCCCTCGAGCGATGTGCGCGACTCCTCGTTGGCATAGAGTTTCACCTCGTAGGGCAGGCCTTGGTCGTAGACCTGCGACACGGTGCGGCCGCCGATGGCCGTGGAGATGGCGCAGTTGAACTCGGCCATGGTGATGCCGTATTGTGCCAACAATTGGCGTCGCGGACGAATTACCAACTGCGGGCGCTCCACCTGCTGCTCAATGTTGGCATCCACCACCCCGGGGATGCCGGCGATGAGGTTCTTGACGTTGGAGCCTACCATATACAGTTTCGACAAATCGTCGCCGAAGATTTTGATGGCGATTTGCGATTTGGTGCCCGAAAGCATGGCGTCGATACGGTGAGAGATAGGTTGACCCACTTCGATGTTCACCCCCGGCAGTTCCATGAGTTTTTGGCGGATTTCGTTGGCCACTTCGGTGCGCGAGCGGTCGGTGAGAGTGTAGGGCACCTCCATTTCCGACACGTTCGGTCCCAGCGAGTGCTCGGCCAACTCGGCACGGCCTGTTTTGCGCGCCACATTGCGCACTTCGGGCACCGACATGATGATGCGCTCGGCTTCCGTTGCGATTTTGTCGCTCTCTTCAAGCGACACTCCCGGCAGCGTGCCCACGTTGATGGTGAACGAGCCCTCGTTGAACGATGGCAGGAACGAGCGGCCGATGGTGCAGAAGCCTACGGCCGCAGCCGCGAACATCACAGCCACCGAGGTGAGCATCAACTTGGTGTGCGAGATGGTGAAATTGAGCAGCACCATATAGATGGCGCGCATCTTGCGCGTGAGCCATGGCTCGTGATGCTTCTGCTCGTCGGTCGCACTCTTGTGTGCCAACAAATAGGCGCACAAGGTGGGAGTGACCGTCAACGCCACGATGGTCGACGCTATCAGCGCCACAATAAACGACACACCTAACGGTATGAGCAACCGCCCTTCCATGCCCGACAAGAAAAACAGGGGCATGAAACTGGCGATGATAATCAGCGACGAATTGAAGATAGGCATACGCACTTCAGCCGACGCCTCATACACCGCCTTGAGTAGCGGCTGCCGCTTCGACGGCGGCAAGGCGCGGTTCTGGCGTAGCCGCTTGTACACATTCTCCACATCGACGATAGCATCGTCAACCAGCGAGCCGATAGCGATGGCAATGCCGCCCAAACTCATAGTGTTGATGGTATAGCCCAGCGCGTTGAGTATCAAAATAGTGATTACCAACGAGATGGGCAGCGCGGTGAGCGATATGATGGTGGTGCGAATGTTCATCAAGAACAAGAACAGCACAATCACCACGAAGAAGGCGCCTTCCATCAAGGCGCTCATCAGATTGGAGATGGAAGCATCGATGAAATCGCTTTGACGGAAAATGTCAGTGTCGATTTTCACGTCCGCCGGCAGCGTCTTCTGCAGAGCCTCCAAGCGCTCATTGATTTGGTCGGTGAGCGCGATGGTGCCCACACCGTTTTGCTTGGTCACGGTGATGATTACCGCCGGGCGAGCCTTCAGCGAGGCCAACCCGATGCGAGGCACAGCCCCGCCCACGTTGACATCAGCCACATCGCCCACGGTGACGATACCGTCGGCATCGGCGCGCACCACAGCCGCGGCGATGTCGTCGCACGAAGTAGTGTTGATGTCGCCCTTGATGATGTACTCATTACCATAGTCGTACACGATACCGCCCTGCGCGTTGTCGTTAAGCCCGTCGCAGGCGGCGATAAGTTGGTCGAGCGTCACATTGTACGAGCGCATCCGTTCCGGGTCGAAGAGGATGCGATACTCGCGCGCATCGCCACCCTGCACCGACACCTGCGCCACACCGCCCATAGCCAGCAACTGCGGCTTGATGACGCGGTCGGCCAGATTGCGCAAATCCATCAGCGAAGTAGAGTCGGATTGCAAGCCAATCATATACATTTCGCCCAAAATCGACGACTCGGGACCCATCACCGGCGATTTCACCGTCGCCGGCAGTTGGTCCGACACCTGCATCAATCGCTCCGACACAATCTGGCGAGCGATATGAATATTGGTGCTCCAATCAAATTCTACAGTGACCACGCTGAAGCCCGTGGTCGACGACGACCGCACACGGCGCACGCCGGTGGCGCCGTTCACCGCCGTCTCTATCGGAAATGTCACGATTTTTTCCACCTCCTCGGGCGCCATGCCCGGGGCTTCAGTCATCACCACCACCGTAGGCGCATTGAGGTCGGGAAAAATATCGACGTCAGTGCGCAGCAACGTGAAGATGCCGGCGATGAAAATCACCAGCGAAAGTATCAAGACGCTTAGCCGATTGGCCAGCGACCAATGGATAATTCGATTAAGCATAAAATCAGCGTTGAAAAGGATTAGTGATTATGACTGTGACCTTCGGGGATAGCGCCGGCGCTCTCGGCCAAGCGCACGGTGGTGACACCGCTCACTACCACCTCCTCGCCTCCCTTGAGGCCGGAGGTGATTTCCACTTGCGTGCCGTCGTTGACACCAACGCTCACCGGCACCTTCGTATAGCAGTCCTCATCGAGCCGAGTGAACACAAAGAAGGAGCCTTGCTGCTCACACAATGCGCCCACAGGCACAGTCAGCGCCCGACGCGAGCCGTGCCCCAGCAAATACACCTCCACAGCCGACCCCGGCACCCAAGTGCCGTCGTTGGCGAAGGTGAACACCACCGGGATGTAGCCCGACGCGCCCGCCGACGCGTTGGAGTTGAGCCTACGCCCATGCAAAGCGCTCAACGTGGTGGATTGACCCGTCTGCGGGTTCACAATACGAGCATCGGCGAAATCGCTCAAGATAGCGAGGTGGCGCGCCGGCAGTTGAGCCGTAAGCGTCAACTCCTTGAGCGCCGACACCGTGGCGATGACCGCTCCCACCTCCACATATTGGCCGGTTTGAACCGCCAACGAGGTGATTACACCGGCCATGGGCGACACAGCCCGCCCCGTAGCCGCCGACGCACTGAAAGCGGCGCGGGCGCGATTGAGTTCAGCCACCGCAGCATTATACTGCGCTTGAGTCACCAACCGCTCATCCCAGAGCGGTTTGACACGGTCGTATTCGGCTTGAGCCGCATCTAAAGCGGCCTTGGCGGCGCGGTTGGCATCGCCGCCGCTGACGTTGTCGGCCTTGATAGAGGCGACAGCGTTGCCCGCTCCCACCTGGGAGCCTACATTGATGCCACGCCCGAGGGTGACGATGCCCGAAGTGGTGGCAGTCACCACCCCTTGAGCGTCGGAAGCAGCCTCGATAGTGCCACCAACCTTCACCACCGCGCCGATTTCCGACTCGGCGGCCTTGGCCGTGGTCACTCCGAAGCGTTGAGCCATTTCAGGCGAGAGCACGATGGCACCGTCGGGATGGGCTTCAGCCTCGTGGCCGTGGGCGTGGGCGTGGGCGTGGTCGTGGTCGTGTGCCGGAGCGGAATTACATCCGGCCAACGAAATTGCTACTGCTGCGCAAAGCAGCAGTGATGATATGGTTTTCATAAGATAAAAAAGGGCTATTTGAGGTTTGTATTAATTTTGAGTCGAGATACCAAAAAACATCAAACCTCCGGAGGAGCCCTAAGCGAGCGCACCGCCCGAATAGGCGCACCGGGCAAGCCCTGATGACGCGGCGGCTGCATCACAAGCCGCGTGGCGCATCGCCGATACAACGGTTCATCTTCAATCAACACCGCCACCACCTGCACATCCGGAGCCGGCGAATGATAGTGGCGGTCGACTTTTGTGAGCAAATCCGAAAGAGTTTGCTCGCAATGGCCGTCGCCATCGCCATCGCCACACCCATGATGGTGCCCGCTATGGTGAGCCGGATTGAGACACAGACACACCGAGCCATCGCTGCAGTGATGATGGTGTTGGAACGCCATTCCAAACACCAGCGTCATCACCACCAAGAGCGATACCAAGCCGCGGTGCCGTTTCATAAGCGTTAAAGCGCTTTTGCCAGTGACTCTTTGATGGAAGCGAAGATACTATCGACCGAACCGTTGCCGTTGATAGCGTGGTAGATACCTTGCTCGATGTAGAAATCGCGCAGTGGGGAAGTTTGATTGTGATACACCTTCAAGCGATTGGTTATCGTCTCCAAGTTGTCGTCGGCGCGGCCGGTTTGCTTGCCGCGATTGAGCATACGCTTGATAAGTTCATCTTCGTCGACTTCAAGTCCGATTACGGCGGCGATTTTCTCGCCGTGGTCGGCCATCAACTTGTTGAGCGCAATCGCTTGCGGAATAGTGCGCGGGAAGCCGTCGAAAATCACGCCGTCGCGCGCATAATCTTCGTTGGAGTCGATTAAATGCTCCAACACACGAATCATCAAATCGTCGGGAATAAGTTGGCCTTTGGAAATGTAACTATTGGCAATGCGACCCAGTTCGGTGCCGCGAGAAATGTGGTCGCGTAGCACTTCGCCGGTGGAAATATGGTGAAGGCCAAACGCTTCGATAAGGCGGTCGCTCTGAGTACCCTTTCCGCTACCCGGAGCGCCGAAAATAACCAAATTAAGCATCAATCTTCTTTAAGTATATAAATATCATTGAGGTTGCGGCCTTTCTTGTTGATATCAAGGCCGAAGCCGATAATAAACTTCTTGGGGATGGAGAAGCCCACATAGTCGGGAGTCACCGGCTTCACCAGGGCTTCAGGTTTAAACAGCAAAGTAGCAATCTTGATTTCAGAGGGTCGACCTTCGTTGAGATGGTCGATAAGGTTCTGGATAGTGTTGCCCGTGTCGACGATGTCCTCCACGATAATCACCGTGCGCCCCTCGATTTTGTCGGTCAAACCAAGCACTTGCTTCACCTTGCCGGTGGTGGAAGTGCCCTCGTAACTCTGCACACGAATGAAAGCAATTTCAGCATCTAATTCCTCGCAAGCGCGAAAAAGGTCGGAGGCGAAGGGGAAAGCGCCGTTGAGCACACACACAAACAGCGGCGATTTGCCCTGACAATCGCGCACAATCTCCTTGCCCAACTCGGCTATACGGGCTTCGATAGTGGCGTGCGAGATATACGGTTCGAAGGTCATACCTTCGTAAGTAACTTGTTTCATCTTATCGAAAGAAAAAATTTTCGCAAAGGTAAGAATTTTTTGCGAGAAAACCGTAAAAAATTCTAATAAAAATCCTAAAAAGCAAAAGCCCCCCATCCGCAGCGGGGAGGCTACTCGATGGCGAAGGTGGTGAGCACGGGCAAGTGGTCCGACGCCCGCGACCCGCCGATGCGCATGCTAAGCGGCTTGAGGCGGCCGCGATAGAGCACGTGGTCGATGCGGAAATAGAAGCGGTCGACGTAGTAGGTGATAGCCGGTCCGAAAGCCACCTCGCTGTAGACCTGACGCATACCGGCGTCGGCGAGCCGGTGGAGGGTGTAGCAACCCGGCACGTCGTTGAAATCGCCCGCCACGATGGCGGTTTCGCCGCCGAATTTGTGCAAGTAATTCACGATACGCTCGGCCTCGGCTGCACGGCGCTCGGCAGCGCGTTGTATCTTGCTAAGCAAGCGCGAGCGCACCAGCCCCATGCCGCTGCGCAGGTCGATGGTGTCGTTGTTGGCCGAAGTAAGGTCTTGATACAGACTCTTGTCGCTGTGAGTGAGGCTATAGCATTGTAGGTGGACATTCACCAAGGCCACCTGCACCCCCTCGATGGTGAGGTGAGCCACCCCAATCATGCTGCGCTTGGAGGCGGTGCCGGTATGCACCGCTTCCGCCGGGTATTTCGACATAATCATCTGGGTATAGCCGTTCATCATGATGTAGGGATAGCGCCGATACAGGCTGTCGATTTGGCTCTGCGCTATCACCGTGTTCTTGATCGGCTTCTCCACCAGCGGTGCGGCCTCTTGGATGCACACCACGTCGGCATCGGCCTGCAGTATGTAACTGATGGCCGGATTGCAGCCATCGGGGTATTCGCCCGATTGGCTGGTGAAATTCTCCACGTTGAAACTAAGCAAAGTGAATGTGGGCGAGCCCTCCTTAGCCGAAGGCTCGCACACATGGAGCGGAGCGAAATCGAGGATGGCGTGGAAGCATACCGCCACAGCCAAGCCGCACACCACCAGCGCTTTGCGACACCAAAGCGCGTCGAGAATTATCATCAACAACAAAAACAGCAACCACCCGGGGAAGAGCATCACCATCACGCACGCACCGGGGTAGACCGTCGGATGGCCGTGCCCGCCAAACGACGACACCACCATGCCCAGCAGCGCCACGAAACTAAGCGTCATCAGCGCCGCGCGGTAGGTGCGCCGCCATGCGCGTCGTCCCCGCCCCATCTGCGTTTGCGTTTTGGTTTGCGTTTGCGTTTTAGTTGCCATATTCATTTTTGGTTTGACATACTAAATAACTGCTTGCGTTCGGCTTCGGTAAGCGAGCCGTAGCCGCTACGTTCCACCTTCGCTATCAACGCATCGACGGTGCACTTCCTACGAGTGCACCATCCGATGCCCACGCCCACGGCGATGCCGCTCAAGTGGGCCACATCGCCCCCGGGATTGGGCCCGAACGCGATGCACAGCACGATTAACGCCACGGCGGCAAGCGCCAGCGTGCGTACCGACACTTTCACCTTCATCAGAGCCAAGCGGGTGC
Organism: Bacteroidales bacterium; assembly: GCA_004552725.1. Taxonomy (GTDB): domain Bacteria; phylum Bacteroidota; class Bacteroidia; order Bacteroidales; family Muribaculaceae; genus CAG-873. The sequence continues at coordinate 29,557 of SFNM01000001.1, forward strand.
GCTCTCCGCGCATCAGCGCCATCGCCCCGAGGGTGAGCACCGCCGCCGACGCTCCGGCAAGCGTCATAGCCTTGCCGGCCAACGCGCTGATGAGCACGAACGACGCTCCGCCGGCCACGGCACCCGCCAAGTAGGCCGCAAGCACCGTCAATCTACGGTAGTGCCGCTCCAAGCGGCGCCCAATCATCAGCAGCGCGAACATATTCACCGCAAAATGCATCGTAGCATCGTGGGTGAAGGCGTAGGTGAGCAATGTCCACCATCGCTCGGGCCATTGCGCACTATCAAGCGCAGTGGGCAGGGCGATGCCACCGCTTATCAAGGCATAAACCGCAGTGTTTATGCCTACCAGAGTGTATGTGGAGTATGCGGGCTTGTGCGCCATCAGAAGAACCATCCATTGCGGAAAACGCCCTTGCGTTTCCACCATATAATCAGAATGATGCCGCCAATCATGCCGCCCAAGTGCGCGAAGTGAGCCACGTTGTCGGCCACACCGCCCAAGCCTTGCACCAATTCCAACACACCGTAGCCGATTACAAGCCATTTGGCTTTCACCGGATAGGGAATGAAGAAAATATATACAGGTGCGTTGGGGAACAGCATGCCGAACGCCAACAGCACGCCGTAGATGGCGCCCGAAGCGCCCACCATCGTGCCGTTAATCAGCGCGTTCAGTTCGCCGATGTCGCCCACATAGTTGTAGCCGGTGCGTATCAACTCCCAGCCCTGCTCCTCGAGCAGAGCCACATCCGCCGGTGTCATGCCCAGCATGTTCACATAGTGGTTGATTGCCACGGCGTAGGCACCCATCTGCACCAACGCGGCCACCAAGCCGCAGGTGATATAGTAGCCCAAGAAGCGAGCGCTGCCCATCGAGCGCTCGATGACGCCACCGAACATTACCAAAGCGAACATGTTGAAGAACAAGTGGGTGAGTCCGCCATGGAGAAACATGTGAGTGAACAGTTGCGCCGGATTAAAGCCCGGCGAACTGATATAGTGCAAGCCCAGCAGACGCGAGAACGTGTCGTCGATACTCGGCGATATGGCCATTACAAGCCATATCAACCCATTCACTATCAATAGATTTTTTATTACCGGAGGAAGAGGTGGAAATCGCATTGCTTTCTATAATTTGTTTTCAGACCGCAAAGATACGAAAAATCCACCAACACCGCAAATCAAAATTGCGGGGTTGGTGGATTGTACTTACCTATATCTTCCGATTATTTCACAGACACTTTGAACGAGCGACCATCTACGCGTACCACGTAGATGCCTGCTTGCAGGTTGTCGAGCGATACGGCTCGACCATCGAGGGTGTAAGCCGATGCAGCGGTGTAGTCGCCCAAGATGTCGATGCAGCCTTCGCCGCCCACTACGATGAAGTCATCACCTTGATTATCGGTGGTGATGTCTTCCACGCCTGCCACATTGGTGGTGGCGAACACGGCGAACGAGTTGGGTTCGACCGATACCGACACGGTGCCGGAGCCGTTCAAAGTCGGCTCGGTTTTGTATGTGGCGCAAATAAGTTGCGAGTTCGATGCCGACAGGTACGAAGTCGATGCAGTCACCGATATGGCGCTGCCGGAAGTGTTGGAGTTGATGAAAGCCACCACTTCCTTGTTGCCGTTGCGGATGATGATGGTGCGCGGTTTGCTCATCGAGCCTTCCATGCCGGAGGGAATGAACTGCACGCCCGAGCCCCACAGGTCGGGGTTGTCTTTACGCAGCGAGATGAGGGCGCGGAACACGTCGTGGAGTGCTTCGTAGGTAGCATCCTCCATGCGCGACCAAATCACCTTCTTGGGGTCGGTGTTGTTGCCCGACGAGTTCTTTGTGCTTTGGTCAGCAGCGAGTTCGCCGAATTGCCAAATCATTTTCGGACCGGGGATGAGCAGCAGTTGGGCGGCCATCGAGCCGATACGACGGCACTTGTTGGCCTTCGACTTGATGGCTGTGGTGGCGTTGGCGGTAATCTTGTAGCCGGTGCGTTCTTCGTCGTGGCTTTCAGCGTAGGCGATGATAGAGCCGGCGGGACGACCGTAAGAGTCCCACATCTGGCTCATCTTGCCGCCTTGGGTGTCTTCGTCGTAGCCCATAGCGAATTGAGCGCAGTTGTGCGAGAAATTAGCCCAGCAGAGTTGGCCGTCGTTGGCCATCTCGGTCTCTTCTTGAGCGCCGGCGAGGTTTTCGTTGATGTGGATACCGTTAGCCTTCACGGATTTAATAAAGGAGTGAAGGCGCTTGGTGTTGGTCACGCGCGAGGAGTTGTAGCCGTCGGTGCCGCCACCGTAGGAGTTGTTCGAGCCCAGACCTTTCACCAAGTCGAAGCGGAAACCGTCCACATTGTAAGCAGTCATCCAATATTTGATAGCATCTTCCCATTGTTGCCATACCAGAGCGTTGTCTTGGTTCCAGTCGTTGAGCACGCTGTAGGCGTGGGGAGCAGTCTTATTGTAGAAGGGGTTGGATTCGATGGGATACATCTGATACCAAGGATGGAGACCATCGCTTTGGTTGAACACGATGTCGAGGATAACGGCGATGCCGTTTTGGTGACAGATTTCGATGAAATCTTTGTAATCTTTGGGCGAACCGTAGGCCTTATCGGGAGCCATGTAGAAGTTGGTGTTGTAGCCCCACGAATTATTGCCGTTGAACTCCATGATAGGCATGAGTTCTACGGCGTTGACGCCTAAGTCGACCAAATACGGGATTTTTTCGATAGCCTGACGGATGGTGCCGTTACCTTCGGCAGCATCCACAGTGCCGGTGAAGTCGCGCAGCAACAATTCGTAGATGATGAGGTTGTCGTGAGCGGGGATGGTGAAGTTGGAGAACTTATAATCGTCCAAATTGCCCTGGTAAACGGCCAGCATGGTGTTGTCGAAGCGGTCGTAGGGATACTGCGGGCAGTCGGGCCATACGGTCTTGTCCAGATACTTGTCGCTATAGCAGTCGAGCACCAGGTGAGCGTAGGGGTCGGCCACCTTGGTAGTGCCGTCCACGATGTAGAAATAGGGATAAGCGGTGGTATTGTCCAAGCCCGATACGGTAATCCAGAAATAGCGATTACCGTTATAGTCTTGGTACGACATCACGTTCTCATTGCGCACCTCATAGTTGTCCCACGAAGGCACGAGGATAACGGTCTTCTTATTCGGCGCAGCCAAGCAGAAGGTCACGGTGCCGTCAGCGTTCTTCACGGCGCCCATTTTGGGGGTGCCGCCTGGGTAGTTGGCCTGCTTCGAGGCTTCAGGCACGGTCACTTTGAATTGCTTGGTGACGGTTTGGCCGGAAGTCGACTTAGCAGTAGCGGTGAAGGTGTAAGCACCGAGGGCGGAGAACTTGTAGGTGTGCTTGAGTTCGTTGGCCGATGCTTGGTGAGCCAGTTGAGTGCCGTTCACATCGAGGGTGAGGTCGGCATTTTCGCTACAAGCCACGGTGAGGGTGATAGACTCGCCCACCGAGGCGATGCCTTCGTTGTTCGACGACACCAGTGCTACGTTAAAGCCGTCGGGGTGCACATCGATGAAGATGTCGCCGCCGGCCGCGGTCTTACCCTCTTTGCTACCGGTTGCATCGCGGAATACCATAGCGATGCGTTCCACAGTTTCGCCGTCGGCGATGCCGAAGTAGGATTTTAAGTCGCCGATGTTGAGGGTGTAAGTGTTGGCGCTCACGTATGTGAGTTTGTACTTAGCGGAGTTATCGAGCCACTTGGGAGCGTACTTCCAGTCGGAAGCGCCGGTAGAGTTGCTGGTAATCAGGCCGATGTGAGCGTAGATAGCTGTAGATGAGGAAAGGTTTGCCAGCGCCTTATTCGATTCATCTGCATTAGGATGATAAGTGAGCACGATGTTCTGACTGCTTTGAGTCAGCAAAGGCGGGTTTGAGGTCACGATTTGTGCATACGAGCACAAAATCGAAGCCACAAACATCGAAAGAAATAGTAAAGATTTTTTCATGATGTATAGTTAAGTATAATAGTTGCAGTGCACTTGGTATAGATTGGTCCAAATATCTACGAGTGCAAATTTAGCCATTATTTTGCAAACCACAAAAAAATCGCCCCAAAAAACTTCCTTCCGGCTGAATATGCACTCTTCAAGTGAGTGCGATATTCATCTTGCCACAAGTGAGCGTTACCGCCATACCTAACGCATTAAAAGCGCGAATTACAGTACTGAACGTGGGGTTACTGCCACGTTCAATCCTACTGACTTGAGCCTTTTTTACCCCCATCCGTTGAGCCAACTCGTCTTGCGTCATATCTCGTTCTTTTCGCGCGGCACGTATGGCTTCACCGATGTGATACGATTGAATAGCCTCGCGTACATCAGCCTCAAACGCATCGCGTCGTGCGGTTCCGACTTTACCCAAATACTTATCTTCGAGTTCTTCAATTGTGACGTAGTCCATTTGTGCCATAGTCTATTGATTTTTAGAGTTAAACCATTCTTTACGGATTGCCTTCGCTTTGTCCTTCTCGCGCTGCGGCGTCTTTTGCGACTTCTTGATAATGCCGTGGGTGGCAATTACCAGAGTTTCGCCGTCTGTATCCCAAAAGGCGAACAATCGATATGCAATACCTTGCCATAAAGTGCGAAACCCCCAAATATCTTCATCGAGTTTCTTAAACAAGTCTTTGTCTTGCACACCATACCGCACTTTGCGAATATTGTACAGCACTTTCTCTCTAACTTTGTCAGGAAGCGCATCAAGAAATACTTGAGCATCCCTTAAAGCAATGAGTTTGAAAAGAGGCCTATCCATGTCATTTTAAATTATGTCGCAAAGATACAAAAAAATCTACATATATAGATACTTTTCTGCATTTTTAACAAATTATTCTCGCGCTGCAAACGAAGCGCACGAGAAAGCATATAAGGGCGCTTTCTCGTGCGTTAAGGATGCAACGCGCTGATTTTCAGCGGTGCTTGTGGAGTTGGAGGCTCTCGTCCGCGCGTTTTGGGCTGTTTTGCGGCGTTTTGCATTAGTACGGCTCGCCGCTGATTTTCAGCCATTTGGCCGCTTCCGAGCGAAACAGAGCGAAACACTTCGGACGGGCTGTCGTGGCCATTTTTGGGTGCTTTTTCGGGTGCCGGCTTTCAGGCACCCGAAGACGGGGCGAAACAGCCCGCAACGGCGATGCTATTTTGTATCGCCGCCGAAGGTGTTGAAAAGCGCCATATTTTCAGCCTTGGCCGCATCCACAATTTTTATATAAGGCTTCATGGCTTTATAATCCGAGTGCCCCGTCCATTCCATCACCACCGCCGGGGGAATCCCCAGCCGCAGGGCAGTAACCACGAAGGTGCGCCGGCCGGCATGCGTCGAAAGTACAGCGTATTTCGGCACCACGCACTCACGGCGCAGCTGCCCGATGTAGGACACCACACGCACGGGAGCATCAAGCCCCGCCACCTTTGCGGCTTCATGCAGCGCTTCATTCATTTTCTGGTTAGAGATGACCGGGAGCGCCAAACCGCGGGGCAGAGGCGCATCGGCATATTTAGCCAGCAGCGCCAGCGCGTAGTCATTCAGTTCGATGCGCAGGCGGTCGGTGGTCTTCTTCGTTACCACCGAGATGTAAGGCGGCTTCGCATCGGCATGAACATCCACCCGCGCCAATTTCGCCGCGTCGGAGTATCGCAAGCCGGTGAAGCAGCAGAAGCAGAACACATCGCGCACATGAGCAAGCGCCGGGCGAGCGCCGAAGTCAAAGTGAAGGAAGTGCACAAGCTCGTCCCATTCCAAAAATATCACTTCTTTGCAGTCAAGCCCTTTAAACCGCGGACGGAACACCTCGTGGGCGTTACCTTTATAGAAGCCATTCGCGGCCGCCCAGCGCAAGAACCAGCGCAAGAACCCCACATGCTTAGCCGCGGTGGTATTCGCCAGCCCCTTTTTTTCTTGCAGGAAATTCACCCACCGGGCGAAGTCATCTTTATCGAACTTCTCAAGGTCAAGAGCAGCGCCCCAATCCACCAGCGAGCGCCGCACGCTTCCGAACTTCATCAACGTGGCTCGCGTCCAGTTATTCGAGGCGCTCTGTTCCGCGACGAAGCGGTCGAAGGCATCGAGGAACGCCGAGCCGCTATCTTTGGGCGAGGGCTTCGAGCGCCCCGCGGCATCGTTAAAAGCCGCCGTAAATTCAGCCACCGAGGGAGCAGCGCCGCCGACATTCGCCGCCAGCCGTTCCAACACCTCCTCGGCCAAGGTGGCTAATTTGAGCAGGGCGCGGTTAATCTCCGCCGCAGTTTGCTTATATTGATTTTTATAGCCCGGACGAACGCACCCCTTCACCGCGTCCCATTTGGCGGGGGCGCACACATAACCGGAGCGGATGTCGCACCGCTTCCCGCCCCACGACACCCGCAGGCGGATGGGCAATTCGGCATCGGCATCGCCTCCGGCCGAGCCGCGGCGAAAGAGGGCGAATTTAAAGCTACATTTCATCGGCGGGAGTTTTAGGTGTTTTTACGTATAGCGAGCCGCGGCCACAGAGCAGCCACTCAGCGCTCACGCCGTACTCGCGCACCAGCACCGCCAGCGCATCCAGTTCCACGGCCTTATAACGGCAGCGCGAGCCACCGACGGCCGCGTCGGCATTCACACCATAGAGCAGCCGGAGTTCACGATAACGGGGCGAAGACAGCCCGTGGGCATCGCACAAACCGCTGAGCGACGACACAGCGCCGTCGGCTACCAATTGAGTCACCGCGGCGAAGAACCGCCGCGAAATGGCAGCGCTCACCTGCGAGGGCGCGGCAGAGTATCTGGCCATAATTCGTGCGGGGCTTTATCATGGAGTTCAACAAGCAGGGCATCCGGCACGCGCACCGAGGGCGAGCCGGCAAGCCATGCCTCCTCCAGCAGGTTAAACAACGGCCGCGGCATATAGCCATAAAGCGCCTCGGCAAAGTATAGAGTTTTAACGGGTACAACCATAATTATATATATAATCAATTTACCAGCATATAATAAAGAAGTATATAAAGGTGGCCAGCAGCACCAGGCACCCCACGATGCAGCCGCAAGTGCTCATCGGCGACTTCGGCTCGGGCAACTTCGGCCGCGGCGGCTCGGGAGCACCCCCGGCGGCTTCCCACGGGTCGAACGCTTCCAGTTCCGGGCTTTTATATTCCCAAGGGTCGTAAGGCTTTTTGCTTTCGTTTTTCATTTTGATTCAGTTATTATTTTGCGGGAGGATGGGCACCAGCCGGCCGGCCAAGAGCACCAGCGGGCAGTTAAACGGGCAATAGCCCCGCTCTAATTCGCGCCTATATTGTTTTTTCCATCACACCCACCTCGGCCAATTTAGCAATTAGATTCTGCTGATTTTCCACGATGCCCATCAAGCGGTCGCGTTGGGCGCATTCATCGGCAAGCCTTTTCTCGAGGGTGTCCAATTTGGCCACTATAGCGGCGAGCATCTCCGAGGGCGAGGGCTGCGGCTCGACTTCGGCGGGAACGTCATTTTTTTCGGCGCTCCGTAGCATCTCGCCCTCGCCGGCAAGAAGCCAAAAATGGCTAACTTCCGGCATATATTCCAAAATCCCTTTCGCCAGCGATGGAGAGAGCGATTTTGTATTACCTTTCAAAATTTCTCGTATTGCCTGCGGAGTTTTTGCCCCTACAGCAATAGCGAATTTCGGAATTGTAAGCTTCGAATATTTAATCAATTCGTTGATTCTATCCGCTAAAACAGCCATATAAGATAATAAAGTGTTAATAATACTTAAATAATTAGCAAAAATAATATACCATATTGCAAAAACCAATATTTCTCATTACCTTTGCACAGGGTTTTAAAAGACGCTACAAAGTTAATAAAAAACGAACAAATAAGCAATAACAAAAAACCCCTAAAAACCCGCAGAATTATGAAACGCTACTATTTTGAATTACTCGACGAGAACTTCACCAGCCTCGGAGCAAACATCGCCGACGGCAGCAACAAGAACACCGCCCTCAACGCCGCCAAGCGCTTCATGAAGGCCAACGGCATAATTTACGCCCAGCTCCAAGTGAACAGCATATTAACCGAGAACATCCTCGACATCATCGAAATCGACCTCACCGAGGAAGAACCCGCCCAGCCGCAGGCCGAGCAAGAGGCCGCCGCCGAACCAACCGCCACCGACTTCGCCCAGCGCCTCGACAACGCCACCACTCAAGAAGAATACGCCGCCGCCCTCGCCGACATGGCCGCCTATATTGAGCAGCTCGGCCAAAAAATCGAAGACAACTACACCGCGGTCGAAGGCCTTCAAAAGGAATGCCACGACTTCGGCCGCCGCTTAGCTAAAATTCGCGCAGAAATAGAAGCGGAAGAAGCTGCCGATGCCGCCAAAGAAGCAGCACGCGCCAAAAGAGAAGCCAAGCAAGCAGAAGAAGACGCACGTGCCGCAGAACAAGCCGCCAAATTCGTAGAAGGCCTCCAGCGCACCGCCGAAGAAATTAAACAAAAGCTGGCAAAGCAAGCCCAGCCGAAAGCACAGGCCGACCAGCCGGAAGCTCCCGAGCAAGTTGCAAGCAAGTTGCAAGCAACTGACAAGCCGCAGGCCGCCACAACCTACCGCATCAACATCGTGGACGGCTGCACGAACTACAAAACGCAGGAAATCTCAATCGGCGGCATCACCGACTTATGGCAAGCCAAAAACCGCGCCCGGGCGATGATGGTGCAAATCGCCGCCCTCACCGGCTTCGACCTTACCAACGATAACTACGGATACATCGCCGCCGACCGCAGAGGCGACAACGTATATGTCGCCCGCATATTCAACGAACAAACCAACGAGATGATCAAACTTTAAACCACCCACCACCATGGCCTCCATAACTAACCTCGCCGCCGTCCGCGAGCGGCTTACAGCAGCGCCGATGCAAGCAGAACTGCAAGCAGAACTGCAAGCAGCGCAGCCGGAACCACAAGCGAAAGCAGCGCCGACACCGGCAGAACCCGACCCGCTCGAACTCGTCCACATCGAGCTGACGCGAGAGTGCGCCGACTGGCTACTCGCCGACATAGACAAGCGCCGCAAGCGCCTCCGCCAAAGCGTCAACGACCCTAAGACCGGGCAGGCCAAGCGCATCAAGCGCGAGCGAGAATTAAATTTCGTGGCGTATGCATCCGCCACAATACATAACTCACTAAACAACCCCACCCATGAGAACAATTAAATTCCGAGGTAAATCAATATTTGATGAAGGATGGTTGTATGGAGATTTAGTACACTCATCTGATATGATGAGGTGCGCTATACTCGTCAATGACAAAACTTGTTATGACGAATGTGAAGTTATCCCTTCCACTATCGGCCAGCTGACTAACTGCACCACCGCCGACGGAGCGGAGATTTACGAGGGCGACAAACTCGTCGACGACTACCTCCCCGGCTACTACTTCGTGGTGTACTACGACACCGAGGCCGACGCCTTCCGCCTTTACAAGCGATGGCCGGACGGTCAAATTCTCCACTACCAGGAGCCGCTGCGCATCAGCCTGATCCGTTACCCCAACCTCCGCCACGCCGGCACCATACACGACGACAAGCTCGCCGCGAACTATTTAGAAAAATTGAATAGTTAAAAAAGAGGCTCGCAATGAACACCCGAGGAAGTCAATCAGCAGAAGGCGCGCCCGGAGCCACCGAGGCCGCCAAGTTACCCAACGCAAAGGCCTGCCGCGAGATGGTGGCCGACTGCTCCGCAATCGTCTTCTGCTGCGCTTCCACCAAAGCCAGCAGGCGCGAAACAGTGGAGCAAGAACTCTCGGCACATTCGCACGGAGCAGCAAGCGGTTCTATATTTTTTTCAGGATTATTCAAAATCTCGCCTTCACCGGTTAACAGCCAGCCAATATTTAATTCGGGATATGCTAAAGCAATTCTTTGAACCTTATCCGGCTGGATGCCCACACGCATAGAAGAGATGTAAGCATTCGAAACGCCAATTTGCCGGCAAAATTCAGATTTTGAGATTTGCTTTAATTCAATAAATTTTGTAATCCTTTCTTTTACAGTCATTTATATTTAAATTGATTTTAAATTAAGATTCAATATTAAAATTCTGCTTTAAATATTTTGCAAATTCAAAGAAATGCTTTATCTTTGCACAGAGTTTTAAAAGACGACACAAAGTTAGCAAAAATTAAACAAACAAGCAATAACAAAAAACCCGTAAAACCACAGAATTATGAAAAAGTATTCAATCAAAGCCACCTCGCGAACCGCCGCCCTTCTGGCAGAATTAGGCATCTCGTTCGTCTGCACCTACGGAAGAAAAAACGGCAATTTCCGCCTCTTCTTCCAAGCATGCGAAGAAGACATCGAAACAATCGAAGCCAGCACCGCTTTCACACTTTGCGAGGAGGACGACTTCGGCGGGGACTTCGAAGAATGGGACGCAATACAATAACCATGACCACCAGCGACGCAATCACCTACGCAGCCATGGCAATCAGCCTCCTCCTTTTGGTAGCTTCATTCTTCTTCGACCGCGACAACAAATAACAACCCCATAAACCTACAGAACAATGAAAGTCAGAATCACACTCAGCATGCCGGACGCCCTCGAGGCGCTCCTGCGTAGCAAACCCGACGAAGTCTGCGCCGCCATCGAGCGCAGCGTGGCCAAAGCCCTCGCCCGCCAAATGAACGTCAACGCCCGCATCGACTTCGACGAACGCGAAGCCACCGACGACACCCCGGAATCCCCCGAAGTTTAACCTCCTAAACCTCCAGCCATGCAAGCAAAGACCAACAACCGCCGCAAGTGCAGCCTCCGCAACGTCACAGACAACGTCGCCCCCTTCGCCCTAATACTCGGCGCCATCGCCGGTTACTTCGGCTTCATCTTCGACATTAACGCCCTTTTTGCCAGCGGCGCGTTAGTCGCCACCGGCGCAATCTGCGCTTACATGGCGCAACCTCAAACGAAAGGAGACCAACAATGAACCAACAAGCCAACGTCACCGCCGCCACCGGCATTTTCGCCCGCCTTGGCCGCTATTGCTCAGAACTCCGCCGCCGCCACCGCAGCGCCGAGGCCAACCGCAACGCCCGCGAGCTGAACCGCCGCTTTCAGGTAGAAGAGCGAGAAGGCGCCATTTACATCACCCTCGACGGCGTAGCCATCAAGAAGTTCATGCCGATGGCCGCAATCAGCGACATAGTAAGAGAGCTCACCAACGCCCGCGCCGCCGCATCCGACCACAAACGCCACGTTCCATTCCAACTTTAAACCCATACGACAATGAGCACTGCCACATTTACCCCCAAGCAATTAGCCGACTTAGCCGCCGGCAAGATAGCCCGCACCGAAGCCCCCGACCTTATCGAAGTAACCCTCGGCAACCTTTGGCTCTACGAAGAGAAGCTGGTGCGAAAATACGACAACGAAGCCACCACCGCCACCACATTAGACGCCAAAGCCGGATGGGACGACGCCCGCCGAGCCGCCCAGCGCATGCGCGACGACTTCCTCGACATATTCAACGCCTACAAGGCCGAGGGCTACGCCGCCATGATGGCCATGGTCGAAGACAAAACCGAGGCACGGCACCGCCGAGTGAAGCACCTCCAGGGCAACCGCAGCGCCCGCGAGGAGATAGCAGTGGCGCAAGCCGAAGCCGCCTACTTTGCCTACCTCGCCGACGATTTAATCAACGCCGGGCGCATCACCCGCAAAGAGAGCGCCCGCGCCGAGGCCAAGCAGTACGTGGAGAGCCTGTAAAACCATAAGGCAACAATCCCAATAGGAGCCAGCGGAGCCGGACGCCCCGGCGCAAGGCCTCAAACCGATGATGCGAGGGAACAAGACCTCGGCCACAGGGCAGGCGGGCGATGCCTCCCAATCGGCTACCCCGCCACCCTTTCAACAAAAAACATTAACCCCCAACATATAGCAATGACAACCACCAAGACAAAGACATTCAAAGGAGTACTCCCCCAAGCCGCCTCAGCAGCAACCGCGCCGCTGAGTGCCGGCAACCAACAGCCGCTCCAATATCGCGGCTTCCGCCGAGGCCTCGGGCAAGTACTTCACAAAGATTATAGCACCGTGATGCGCGAGCTGCACGAGGCGCTCGGCGTTGCCACCCGCTCCGGCCTTCATTTTTACATCCACGGCAAGACGCGAGTGCGAGCCGAACAAGCCGACCGCGTCAAGCAAGTATTTAACAACCACGGAATCACAGATATATGGGACGCATAAACATCGACGCGCGCCTCACACCGCGCGAAACACAAATCGCCGAGCTCTTAGCATGGGGAGCAGCGCGAAAAGAAGTGGCCGACCGCCTCTGCATATCGCTCCGCACCGTAGAAGCCACCGCCCGCCACATATTCGAAAAAGTCGGCATTCAGAAGGCCACAGAATTGTGTGTTTACTGGTTCGTGGCACACTGCGGGGTCAGCTCCAACCTCGACCCGTTGAAGCGAGTATTCGCCGGCCTGCTATTGATAGCGATTCTCCCTTACGAACTATTCGGCCACGACCCGAGCCAGTCAACCCGCACCGGCCGGAGCATCAGAGTAACAGCGCGCGCCGCCCGCCCGGGGCGCAACCGCCGCCAGAACATCCCCAACCCCTTTGCAGCATAACACCCATGAGCACCAAAGACCACCCCGCCAAAATCGACTGCATAAAATGCGGCTTCGGCGCCCTCCTCGGCTACTTCGAGGGAGAAGGCAACCGCCCCGTTTATATTTGCCCGCGCTGCGGCGTGTGGTTCATCCCCAACACCAAAGAAATCCACCCCTTAAAAACTCGACAGAAATGAACATCGCAAGAATTTCAGACACCACGCGCATCATCGACCTCACCGTGGGACAATTAGAAGACCTCACCCGCCAATGGATGAGCGAGCTGGCGCAAGCAATTCAGGCCAAACAGGAGAACCGCCCACAAAAGCGCTTCGTTTACGGCCTTCAGGGCTTGCAAGATTTGCTCAAATGCGGACGCACAGCCGCCTGTCAGCTCAACACCAGCGGCAAAATCGCCGCCGCAACAAGCCGATTTAACAACGTAATCGTTTACGACGCCGACATGGTGCTCGAACTACTGGGACGAGCACCTCAAGCCGCCGCACAATAATAACCGCCAAAACACAGCCCCCCATGAAACAGCTACAGATTCAGCGCATCGCCCTCAACTACTTCAAGGGCATCCGCCAAGCGAAAATGGAGTTCCGCCCCGATGTAACCACCATTATCGGCGACAACGGCACCGGCAAGAGCACCATCGCCGACGCATTCGCCTGGCTCCTATTCGGCAAAAACGCCGCCGGCGACAGCGACCAGCGCTTCAGCATCAAAACCCTCGAAGCCGATGGCAACTTCATTCCCGACCTCAACCACGAAGTCAGCGCCGACTTCCGCATCACCGACACCGCCACCGGAGAAATCCGAGAAATCAGCCTGCGCCGCGCCTTGGTGGAAGACTGGCGCACGGCACCGGGCGAAACCGAGCGAGTGCTCCGCGGCCACCATACCGACTATTTTTTCAACGACATACCGGTCAAAAAAAGCGAGTACGACTCAAAGGTGGCCGAGATAATCCCCGCCGAAGTCTTCCGCCTCATCACCGACCCCGCCGCCTTCCTCGCCCAGCCATGGGAGCAGCAGCGCGCCCAGCTCACCGCCATTTCCGGTGCCGACAACCTCGACACCGCAGCCATCGCCGCCGGCGTTCAAGACTTCGAACGCCTACTCCAACGCATTAAAGGCGTAACCCTCGAGCAATACCGCGCCGGGCTATTAAACGAAAAAAAGCGTTTAGAGGCCGAGCTGGTAAAAATCCCCACGCGAATAGACGAAGTGCAGCGCAGCACACCGCTCACCCCCGACTTCGCCGAGTTAGAAGCCCGCAAGGCTGAACTCGAAGCGCGCGAAGCCGGCATTATAAAGGTGGCCACAGACGTCGCCGAGCGCCAGCGCGTCAAGTACGAAGCCGCCCAGAGCATTCGCCACCAAATCGACCAACTACAAGACGAGCTGATGGCCATGACACAGAAGGCCGTGGCCGAACTTCAAAATCTCAAATTCGACCGAGAGCAAGCCATCAACGAAGGCCGCCGAGCACTCGCCACCATCGACCGAGAAATCAACTTCGAACAGCAGCAAGCGCAATTCTCCACCATCGACCGAGAACTCGCCTCCATACAGAGCCAAATTGACGACCTCGAGGCCAAGCAGGAAGCAGCGCGCGCCGAGTATCGCGACATCGCCGCCCGCCCATACGACCCCGACACATTCACCTGTCCGCTGTTCCGGCACCGGTGCACCGACCCGACGGCATGCAGCGCCAACGGCGAGAGCTTCAACACCGCCAAGGTGCAAGACCTCAAGCGCCGCCAAAGAGAAGGACGAGAGCGCAACGAGCAGCTCGCCGAACTCCGCCAACGCCTCGAAACCCTGACCGCGGAGAAGACCGCTCAACAACAGCAGCGCGCCGCCAAGTTAGAAGAACTCAACCAACGCCGCGCCGACGAAGCCGCACGCCTCGAAGCGCTTCAGGCTCTTGCTCCCATCACCTCCGACAACCTCAAGGTGGAAGACATACCCGGCCACGCCGAGAAGAGCGCGCGCCTCGAAGAGCTGCGCCGCCAATACAATCAGGCCACCGACACCGGCGTCGAGCCGCAACAGCCGGCCACCGACAGCGCCGAGTTAAAGAGCATCCGCCGCGAACTCGACGAGGTGAAGCGCCGCCTCGGCCTGCGCATTATCATAGAGCAGATGAACGCCCGCGTTGAGGAGCTGCACAACCAAACCCGCGAGCTCGCACAGAGCAAAGCCGAAATCGAACGAGAACTCGCCACCGTGACGGCCTATTCCGTAGCCATAGACAACGCCATCGAGGAGCAGGTGAACCGCCGCTTCAAGGCCGTAAAATTCCGCCTGTTCAAAACCTTGGTAAACGGTACCCGCCAGCCCGACTGCATCGCCACCGTTAACGGCGTAAAATACAGCGATGTAAACACCGCCGGACGCATCAACGCCGGCATGGACATAATCGACGCGCTCACCCATTACCACAACTTCTCCGCGCCCATCTTCGTAGACAATTGCGAAAGCGTGGCGAAGTTGTACCACCCCGCCGACGCCCAAATCATTCAACTCAAATTCGTAAAAGGAAGCCCGCTCCAACTTGAAGAAGGAGAGGGCGCAAAATAAAAAGGCCGGCTCAAGCGAGAGCAGACCTCCGCCGTGAGGCGGGAACCATTCAAGTGTTTTCTGTTATAACGGCGGCGGCCTGTCCACATAACGACCGCCGCCAACAAGCCCGAGAACGCGCGTAAGATGGTAGCCGCGCACGTAGCTAAATAAATGTTTTTATTATTGTTATTTCGTTTTGTTTGTTTCAGCCGAGCCGCGAGGCTCTAAGAAGATAAGTAAGTATGATGATCCGCCCGACCTTATAGCGATAAGAACGGGCACAGCCACCGAGAGGTGGCATGCACTGAGAAATTTCATTCATTTGATTTAGATATCGCAAATTCAGCGCCGCGAGGCGCAACACCAAGGTTAATAATTCGGTGACAGCTACGGCAGCAGCCGGTTCAACTCCGGCCTCGGGCACACAATTAACCCATAATATTAACCGGCGACTTTCGCCACTAAAACCAAAGCAAATGGACAACGTAACAAACCCCACCCAGCTGCCCGCCGTCATCGACGACGCCCGCAAGCAATTCGAGCTGGCCTGCCGCAGTGCCGAAGGCCTTCAGACCATCAACAACTTCGGCGCCGCCTTTCAGGCCGTAACCGTAGTGAACCTTCTCCGCCAAGCCCTCACCGACCAAGTAATGGACGCGGTATTCATGCCGCTGATGAACACCAAAGTGGGCTTCCTCACCGACCACACCGGCAAGCCCCGCGGCTCCAAGCCGGCGCTCCCGCCCTACAGCCGCGCCGTGGTGCGTGACGCCATCATCGACGCCGTAAGTTACGGCCTGCTCCCCACCGGCAACCAGTTCAACATCATCGCTGAGCGGATGTATCCCACCAAAGAAGGCTACACAGCCCTCCTCCGCCGCCTCGGTTGCAAGTACTTCATCGAAGTCAGCTACGACCAAAGCAAGACCGAGGGCTTCGCCGAAATCCCCTGCAAAATTACCTACCAATACGGCGGCGAACGCAACTCCTTCAGCATCGTGGCCACGGTGAAAAAAGACAGCTACAGCAGCCCCGACCAACTCCGTGGCAAAGCCGAGCGCCGCGCCAAAAAAGCCCTGTTCGAATACATCACAGGGTGCGACTTTGGCGACGCTGACGAAGAGAGCAGCAAGCCCGTGGACGTAGTGGCCGAAGAGATAGCCACCTCGGCCAACAAAGGCCGCACAATCGGCGCCAAGCCGGCGCAAGCACAAACCGCCCAGCCGCAACAGCCGGCAGCCAAGGCCGCGACCGCCCAGCCGCAACAGCCGGCAACACAAGCACAGGCACAGGCACAATCGGCCGAAGAGCTTCCCGAACTCGACTTCTAACCGGTAACCACGTATGCAATTACTCCCAACATTCAAAGTAATAGCATCGACCTCAGAGGGAAACGCCTACGTCATGAACGCGGGCGAATCCCTCCTTATAGAGGCCGGTGCTTCGATGGCGCAGATAATGCACGCCATCGATTACCACGTCCGCAACGTTGAGGGCTGCATCATCACCCATGAGCACGGCGACCACGCCGGGCACATCAACGAAGTTCTTAGTTACGGCATCCCCGTGTGGGCTACCATAGGCACCATTAACGCT
Organism: Bacteroidales bacterium; assembly: GCA_004552725.1. Taxonomy (GTDB): domain Bacteria; phylum Bacteroidota; class Bacteroidia; order Bacteroidales; family Muribaculaceae; genus CAG-873. The sequence goes on from SFNM01000001.1 coordinate 46,332, forward strand.
CTCGTAAACCGCATCAACCCGCGCTATATTGAAGCCGGCTTAGTGCACCCCATAGAGAGCCAGCCGGGCGAGAACGGCGAACGCATTTACAAGCCCTTCAACCTTGGGCGATACCAAATTACGGCATTCCCCACCAAACACGATGCCGCCGAGCCGGTGGGCTTCTATATTGAGCACGAGAGCATCGGCGCCACGTTATTCGCCACCGACACCTACTATTTGCCCTGCACATTCGCCAACCTTAGCCACGTGGTTATAGAATGCAACTATCTCCCCGCGCTATTAGAACGGAACGCATTAAACGGCGTTAACGGCATGAACAGCGCCCGCGCCGAGCGAGTAAAAGCCAGCCACCTCAGCCTCGACACGTGCCTCGAAGCCCTTCAGGCCAACGACCTCACCGCCGTGCAAGATATAACACTAATTCACCTCAGCTATACCAACGGCAATGCCGCAACGTTCAAACACGCCGTGGAGCAGGCCACAGGCATCCCCACCTACATAGCAAAGCCGGGGCTGTGCCTGCCGTTTACACCATCGCCATTCTAACCCCAAACAAGTCCCGCCATGGCCAAGAAGAAAGACAATAAAACACTTATAGACCTATTCAACGACTTCTGGGAACGCAACGCAGAAGTCAACATCAGCCAGCCCGCCACGGTGATGTATTTTTACCTGCTCAACCGCATAAACCGCAACTTCTGGCAGCCGGTATTTTTGAGCGATTACGAGCTGGCCAAGGCCATCAAGGTGAGCCGCCGCAGAGTGGCGGATTATCGCACGGAACTCACCTCCGCGGGGCTGATTTTGGCGGAGCAAACAGGCGCCGGCCGAACCTCCGGCACGAACTATAATTTAGCAGGAATCGGTCAAATAAATAGCGCCCAAAGGAACAGATTAGAGGGCTTAAATAGCGCCGAAAGGAACAGATTAGCCGACCAAGAGCCGGAAGAAATAGCGCCGAAAGGAACAATGAATAGCGCCGAAAGGAACAGATTAGCCGAACCGACACATTATAATGATAATATTAAGACATTAAGACATATCGTCGTCGACGACGCGCGCGCACGTGAGGAAGAATTTTTTGCACCTTCAGACATCGAAGTTAGCGGCATCGAAATCATCGCCGACGACACGCAAAAAGAAGCCCCGGCAGAACCAAAAAATTCGGCATTGACTTCAAAAACTTCAGAAATAGAAAACGCCGCAAAAAAGTTTGAAGAAGACCGCCGGCGCGCCGAGCTCCAAGGCCGAGAGATTCTCAAAGCATTTTTCGCCGACAACAACACCCCGGTGTTAGAGCAAATTTGCATGAACGCACACATCGTCCCCTCGGAGCTTCAGCGCATCGCCACCGAGATAGTGGCCGAGTGGGCACAAGCCGGCACAACCCACGACAACCCGCTCGGCCGCTTTGACATCCGCGACGGCATCCGCCACCTACAGCGCACAATCCCCAAGCGAGCAGCCGGCGAGGCCGAGGCAAGAAGCCGCCAAGGACAAACGCAAACCCGCGACCAGGTGCGCCGCCAATGGATGCAAGACGCAGCCATCGAATTACAGGCAGCCGCCGAGCGCTTCGCCGCCGGCATAGCCTCCGACACCCCCGAACCCGTTAACCCCTTCTAAACCCGCAGAATTATGGAATTTTCGCTTACCACCCGCCCGACCGCCCAAGTACTAAAACCAACCTCCACCGCCCCGTGGGCTATTGAGATAGTCAACAAATTCGGCGACTTCGCCAAGTTCATGGCCAAATTTTCGGTCGACACACAACGCTACTGCGCCACCAACATGGAACGCGCCGTGGCGCTGCAGCTCCCCTCCTTCGGCCGCATCATCGCCACCTACGGCGAGGCCAACATCGCCGCCATTATAAAGCTCTTCATCAAAGAAGCCATCATTCGGATGGGCGAAGACCGCGACCTCGACCCCTACGACCTCCAATTCATCGCCGAGGGAATTTGCCAAAACGACCGCATCCGCATCCTGCGATTCACTACCGTATTCGGATTTTTTCACCACCTCAAGTGCGGCGAGTTCGACATCTACGGTCACCTAACACCGCGCAAGGTGCTCGAAGTAATGCGCAAATGGGCAGAGAACGCCAAGCAGGCGGAAGAACGCCTCGCCGCCAAATACGAAGACATCCACAGAGCCGAGGAACAGGAACGCCACCGCGCTGAGGCCATACCTTGGAGCGAGTATGCGCGGCGCCACGGCATCGAAGAGCCGGACATCATAACCTACATTCAAAACCGCTGCCGCGAAGCCAACGAACGGCGCGAGCGCATCAGAGGCATCGGAACGGCACTCGAGGGCACAATTTCAGCATTCGCTGAATTGTTTGCAGCCATACGGAGCGCAAAAACGCCTTCAGGCTTTCAAAAACCGCCCTAATTTCGACGCAAACACAAAAGGCGGGCAATTACCACCTCAAAACAAAATCGCCGTAAAAACAGCCATAAACGCAAAATTCATTTTTCACAAAACAGACAACAACGACCATGCAAAACCCAAAACTTCCAACCAATTTTGAACCGATAGCCCGGGCAATTGAACAAGTCACGGGCTTCACCTTCGAGCAGCTCTGCCAACGCTCACGAAAATGGCAAGTAGTCGACACACGGGTGATTTTTTGTTACTTCGCCAAACAGACAGGTGTGCGAAATAGCGATATAGCCTTTTTTATAGGCTTCAACCCTTCAGACGTGAAGCACTACCTCGACCTCTACACCGACCGCATCAAATTTAACAAACAATCCCGCCAACTCGCCAACGACATCCAGTTAGCAATCAGCAAATTAACCGATATTCAAAATGATTAAATACTACCTCGCCGCGCTCCTGCGAGCAATCGCCGACAGGCTCAGCCAGGAGCGCAAAAAAACCATAAACGAAACCATCGAAGTAACGATGACTTCGCCACACCCAAACGGGTACCCATCATGGCCGGCCGATAAATACCCCTCCGCGCTTCAGTACATTTTAGCCGAGCGCATCGGCCTGGCATTATTAGCCGCCGGCAAAATTCGCTTCACTACCTACCCGCCGGCCTCGCGCCTTGAGCGTGCGAAGCTCGCCGCCTCCGTACTCATTCCAACCAATCAACCAGCATAAGAATGGCAAAATTGACCTTTGAGCAGATGCTCGAGCAAAGCAAAGCCGCCGGCACCAGCCGACACAACCCGCAGCGCCACATCGAGGAGAACCTCCAAATCGCCTGCTGCCGCTGGTTCCAGTACCAGTGGGGCAATTTCACAATCAACGGCGAAAAAATCGGCGCACTACTACACCACAGCCCCAACGGCGGAAAGCGCAACCTCTTCGAGGCTAAACGCTTCAAAGCCATGGGCACACGAGCCGGCTTTCCCGACCTTTGGCTCGGCATTCCGGTGGACGGCTGCCCGTACCTTTGTATCGAACTAAAGACCACCGAGAGCGGCTCACGCCAAAGCGAGCATCAGCGCAATTATGAGCGCTTAGTTAAAGCCGTCGGCGCCAAATACATCGTGGTGCGCACCCTTCAGGAGTTTATCCAAGCCGTTAACGACTACCTCGCACCGCTAACTTCAAAAAAATAACAAAAATTCGATAACTTTTCATCAAAATCGTATTAACATAATTCAAATTTCACTATATTTGCACCAAAAATTAATCCGCGATGAAAATTCAAATCGACAAAGTACTCCACGCCGCAATCAGCACAATAATTGCCATCGTGTTTTCAACTTCGGCATTTTTGCTGTTGGTGCTTAAATTCGGCCTCGCCGCGCTAATCGCCGCCATTTCCGCATTCGTGGCGGGCTTCGCGCTATCTTTGACCGTGGGCTTAATTAAGGAGTTACGAGACAGCCGCCAGCCCGGCAACTGCTTCAGCTGGGGAGATTTAGCCGCCGACGCCCTCGGCTCTTTTGTTGGAGCGGCCACAGTTTTCATCGCGGCTTTTATTTACACGATTTAAGCAATTCTGTAGAGTTTTATGGGTAAGCCCGGCGGGAACGGCTGCAAACCCTTCCGCCGGGCTTTTTAATCAATCAACCATGGCAAAGAAGAACGACACCGAACAGGAATTTAAAATCGACTTCGGCAACGACAAGGACGACAAAACCATCATCAACAACACAGATGTTCCATTCAATGACCCATTTGCATAACATGCAGACAATTCAGAGCATAACAATCCCGCTCGATACCATCGACAATAACATCGGGCAAATTCCGGGCATTCCTCCCAACCCGCGTGAAATGTCCATTCAGGAGTTTCAGAAGCTCAAAGCATCGCTGATGCGCGACCGAGCATTCACCGCCGCTTGCGAGTTAAAAGTGTACCCGTTCGAAGGTCGATGGGTCGCCATCGGCGGGAACATGAGGCTCCGGGCAATGCGCGAACTTAAGTGGACGCACGCAATCGCGAAGCCTATCCCGGCAGACACCCCCCTCGAGCAGCTGCAGCGCTGGGTCATTCTTGATAATGCTCACTTCGGCAAATGGGACTTCGACAAGCTCGCAAATGAGTTTGAGGTCGAAGACATCGCAAGCGCCTGCATTAACATTCCTTACGTTGACACCGACGGCCTCTTAAATGCCAAAGCCGAGCAAGAAGGCACAATCAAAAAATTTATATTCAGCCCGGAACAAGCCGAGGACATCAAGAGAATTTTAAAAAAAGCGAAGCCTCACATGGCTAAAGACATTGTGGCAAGAACCGGCAATGCCAATTCCAACGGCAACGCCTTATTTACAATTTTAGAGCAATGGCAGCCCCCCAAATAATCAGCAGCGTATTAGTAAAGCTCGATGTTATCGACTTCAACACCGGGCAAATTCCCGGCGTACCTTCCAACCCAAGAGACCCGGAAGTGGAGTATTTCAAACTAAAAGATTCACTAACCAAAGATGCAGCATTCACCACGATTAACGAGCTGGTGCTGTATCCGTTTAACGGCCGGTATGTCGCAATTAGCGGCAACATGAGAGCGAGAGCCGCGAAGGAATTAGGATGGAAGGAAATTTCGGCAAAGATTCTTCCGGCGGACACCAAGCCGGAAGCCCTAACTCGATACATACTTCTCGGTAACGCGGAATTTGGCAAATGGGACACGGCTCAGTTAGCCGAAAAATGGGCAGCAGTTGACCTTGAGGCTTTAAACGTTGAGTGCAACGACTCCGTCGAGAGCCTCAACCCCGACGACCTCGGCGAAGAATTTGAGCTCCCGGACGGCGAACAAAACAAAGAACGAACCATTTCGTTCACTCTGACGGCAAGTCAGGCCGATTATTTAAACCACGTCATCGGCGTAGCAAAGCAGTGCGGGCTTAAACCGCCAACGCGCTACAACAACGCTGATGAGGACGCAAATTTTATTCACCTTATAGCACTACAATGGGAAGAGCAAAAGAAATCATAGTAAAGGTTATCCCGAGCCGTATCGCCAAAGAATTTGTCAAACGCCACCACTACAGCGGAAAAGTGGTTAATAACTCACAGCTCCATTTTGGAGCGTTCCTTGATGGAGTACTTCACGGCGTTCTCCAATACGGGCCCAGTATGGACAAATCAAAAATTCAGCCGTTAGTTGAGGGAACAGGGTGGAACGAATTTTTGGAATTAAACCGCATGGCATTCGACGATTACTTACCACGCAACTCGGAGAGCTACTGCATCGGCAAAACGCTCCGGCTGATTAAGAAGCACGCCCCGCAAATCAAGTGGGTCGTTAGCTTCGCCGATGGGGCGCAGTGCGGTGATGGCACGATTTACCGCGCTTCAAATTTCATTTTAACAGGTATAAAGCCAAACAAGGCCATTTATCTTTTCCCCTCCGGCGATAGAATCGCCTCGATGACGGTAACAGCCTATTGGGACAGCCCTATTATGAGGAAGCAAGCTATTTTTTAGGTATAAAGCCCGGTTATCGGCCTATTTCAGAATGGCAAAAGCTCGGGGCTAAAGCAATCCCCGGCTTCCAGCTTCGCTATATCTATTTCATCGACAAAAAGTGCCGGGCAAAACTGACCGTCCCGGAACTTCCATTTTCAGAGATAGACCGCCTCGGTGCGGGAATGTACAAAGGCGAGCGCATCGAGCAAGCCGTTCGTCACGCTATCAAAACCGAAAGCCAACGAGATAACACCGACAAATCGACCAAATAACACCGATATGCCCAACCCGCAAAATTTGCAAGCACCATGGCAGCCGGGGCAAAGCGGCAATCCCAAAGGCAGGCCAAAGAACCGGGTGACCAACACCTGGCTCCCCGCCTGCTTTGGCAAGAAGCGAACCAAGCAAATGGACGATTTAACGCCGGAGGAAATAAACACCATAGAACGGCGGTTATTAGTGGCTTCAGTGTCGGAATTAACCGTTATCGCCAAGTGGGAAGACACACCGGCATACGCTAAGACTTTGGCCATGGCGCTGTTATTCGACATCAAACACGGCCGAACGGCCACCATCGACAAGCTCCGAGAACGGCAATATGGCAAGGCCATCCAAAAAATTGAACTAACCGGCAAGGACGGCGCCGACTTAGTGCCGGCTCGCACGCTCACCAAGCAGGAAATAACAGAGCTATTCAAGCAGCTCGACCAAGATTTTTAAAGATAGCGCAAGTGGAAGAAATTCGCGACATCGATGTAATCAAAACGTGGGCGCTCTCGTCCACGCTAAATTTCACACGCTATTTTTTCAAACAGCTCTATAAGCGCAAATTTGTGGTGGGTCGCCATCACATTCTCATCGCCGAGGCGCTCGACCGGGTATTCCGCGGCGAAAGCACACGCCTGATTATTAACATCGCCCCACGCTTCGGCAAAACGGAACTCGCGGTGAAGAACTTCATCGCCATGGGCTTAGCGCTCAACCCGCGAGCCAAATTTATCCATCTAAGTTATAGCGACGGCCTCGCCCGCGATAACAGCTGCGGAGTGCAAGCCATTATCCGCGACCCGCAATATATGAGGCTCTTCCCCGCCACAAGACCCACCAGTCGCAACTCGCAGAAATGGAGCACCACCGCCGGCGGCGGGCTTTATGCCGTATCTTCAGCCGGCCAAGTTACAGGCTTCGGCGCCGGCTTAGTTGACAACGAGGAGACCGCCGAACTTAGCCAAGAAATCGACGAGCTCAACGCCGTAAACCCGGGCACCTTTGGCGGCGCTATCGTTATCGACGACCCAATCAAGCCCGACGACGCCCGCTCCGAATTAGTGCGCAACAAGGTAAACCAAAAATTCGAAACCACAATCCGCAACCGCGTAAACAGCCGCAACACCCCGATCATAATCATCATGCAGCGCCTCGACATCGACGACCTCTGCGGCTACCTTCAGCGCATCGAACCGGAGCAGTGGGAAGTGCTCAGCCTTCCGGCATTATACACCGACGACCACGGCAAGGAGCAAGCGCTCTGGCCGTTCAAGATGGACACCGAGGAACTCCACAAGCTCCGCGACCTCGCCCCGTGGGTGTTTGAGACCCAATACATGCAGAACCCCCAGCCGCTCACGGGCTTAATGTACGAGCGGCCATTCAAGACATACGACGCGCTCCCGGTAACACGCCGGCATGTCATCAAAGCTTACGTCGACACGGCCGACACCGGCGACGACTACCTCTGCGCAATTATTTACGTGGAAACGGAAATCGGCAACTTCATTCTCGATGTATACTACACCAATGCCGCCATGGAAACCACCGAGCCGGAAACCGCCCGACTATTCACTCGCCACGGGGTGCAGCGTGCAATAATTGAGAGCAACAACGGCGGCCGAGGCTTCGCCCGAGCGGTCGAAAAGAACTGCCGCATCATAGGCAACAATTCCACCGCCTTCCAGTGGTTCACACAGACGCACAACAAAGACGTGCGCATCTTCAGCCACAGCGCCGAAGTGCAAAATCTTACATACTTCCCCACCGGCTGGGACAAGCGCTGGCCGCAATTTTGGAGCGCCATAGTCCACTTCAAAAAGGAAGGACGCAACGCACACGACGACGCACCGGACGCGCTCACCGGCACGGTCGAAAAGCGCACCGACAAGCCGCAACAATTAACAGCATTCTTTTAACGACAATATAAACCCCAAACAATATGCCCACCAAATTACAGCAACTCCTCCAAGCCGGAGACTTCGGCGCATTAGTATCCGAGCTCCGCAACGGCCGCCTCGAGCCATCGCCGGCACCCACACACAACGCCGCCCAGTATGACCCCAAGCTCCACGCCATTAACGACCCGCTCCAGCGCCCCGACAAGCTGGTGAAGGTCGACCCCTCAGCCGAAGACTACGGCCAAGTTACCAGCATAAACCCGAACACCGAACTCACCAGCGATGCAGGTTTCCGCGTTGAGCGAGTGGCACGTATCGCTCTCGCCATTCAGAAACTCATCGTTAAACGCGCCGTGGCGTTTACATTCGGCAACCCCGTTATTTACTCCTCAGATGCCGCCACCGACCAAGAGCAAGAAGTGCTCCAGAGCGTCAAGCGCGTATTCGCCGACATCAAGGAGAACACGCTCAACCGCCGCATCGCCCGGTCGCTATTCAGCACCCAAGAGGTGGCGGAATTGTGGTACCCGGTAGAGACTGCCACCGAACATAATATTTATGGCTTCCCCACGCGCTACAAATTCCGAGTGGCTATCTTTTCCCCGGTATTCGGCGACAAGTTGTGGCCGTACTTCGACGACAGCCGCGACCTCATAGCATTCTCCCGCGAGTTCACTCGCAAGGATGCCGACGGTCAAACCCGCAACTATTTCGAAACGTACACCGCCGATGCGCATTACTTATGGACAGCTCAAAGTAAGGACAACACCACCGGTAACTGGGAGATGGCCGAGGGCTACCCCAAGGCTCTCCCCATTGGCAAAATTCCGGTGGTTTATGCCTCACAGCCGCAAACAGAGTGGGCAGACGTTCAGAACCTTATCGACAGGCTCGAAAAACTTTTGAGCAACTACGCCGACACCAACGACTACCACGCCTCGCCCAAAATCTTCGTCCAAGGCAGCATCAAAGGCTTCGCCCGCAAAGGCGAGGCCGGCGCAATCATAGAAGGCGAAGACGGAGCCTCGGCGCAATACCTGAGCTGGCAAAGCGCGCCGGAGAGCGTCCGCCTCGAAATCGACACCCTGCTGCGGATGGTGTACACCATCACCCAAACCCCGGACATCAGCTTCGACACGGTCAAGGGCATCGGAGCGGTGAGCGGCACCGCCCTGCGGCTTATGTTCTTAGACGCGCACCTCAAAGTGCAGGACAAAGCTGAGATATTCGACGAGTACCTCCAGCGCCGCTGCAACATCGTTAAAGCCTACATCGCCCAAGCCGCAATAAAGATGGCACCGGCGGCTCAATCGCTTATCATTCGTCCCAAGATAACACCCTACATCATCGAAGACGAGCTAAGCAAAGTTAACATCCTCCAAGCCGCCAACGGCGGAAAGCAAATGGCCAGCCGCGCCGAAACAATTCGCCGCTTAGGATGGGCAGACGACGTGGCAGCCGAAGAAGCTGCCATCATCGCCGAGGAAGAAGCTGCCAATTCATTCGCCGAGGGCGAGCCAACATTTTAGCAGATGGCCGGAACAACCCGCAAATCACTCATCACACGGCTCCGCGGCTACGACACGCAGCACACGCGGGCGACCAACCGTTATGCCAACCAAATAGCAGCCATTTACAACGAGGCCGCCAAAGAGTTCGCGCAGTTAGCCGCGGGGCTAAACTTCGATCCAGACAAGCCATTCACTTTTGCCGATTATCCACAGGCCAACAAGCGCGCCGCCCAAATATTAGCCGACATGACACGCCGAGTGCGCCAAGTGGTCGAAACCGGCACCACCGCGGAATGGGCACGCGCCAACGCCCGCGCCGATGAGTATTTATTTAGCATACTTCAGCGCGGCAAGCTGACCCCGCAGGAGCTCGCCCAATATGCCGACCGCAACCTCGAAGCCCTCAAAGCATTCCAAACCCGCACCACCAACGGCCTCAACCTTAGCGACAGAGTGTGGCGCATTAACCGGCAATTCAACGGACAAATGGAATTAGCCATCGACGTAGCCCTCGGCGATGGACGCAGCGCCGCCGAACTTAGCCGCGACGTTCGCGGACTATTGAACCAGCCGGACAAACTATTTCGCCGCGTTCGCGACAAATACGGCAACCTGCAGCTCAGCCGAGCCGCCGCGCTATATCACCCCGGCCGAGGCGTTTATCGAAGCAGCGCCATGAACGCCATGCGCCTCGCCCGAACGGAGATTAACATGGCATATAAAACGGCCGACTGGCAACGATGGCAACAGCTCGATTTTGTTGTCGGCATTCGCATCAGCCTCAGCAACAACCACACCATCAAGGACAGCAAAGGCCGAGAGCGCCCGTTCGTTGATATTTGCGACGAGTTAGCGGGCGACTATCCCAAGCAATTCAAATTCACCGGCTGGCACCCGCAATGCAGGTGCTTAGTCACCCCGATACTCCAAACGCAGGGCGAGATGCGCAAGGAACGCCGCGAAAGACTTCAGGCCATCATGGACGGCAAAGAATACCAGCGCGCGCCTTCACGGAACAAAATTGTAGACCTCCCGCAATGCTTCAGAAACCATATAACCGCAATAGCAGAGCGAAGCGAATCATGGGCTTCACAACCGTATTACATTCGGGACAATTTCAAGGGCGGCACAATTGCCGGCGGACTTAATGACGCTATCCCACAGACGGCAACGCAGCTAATTATAGATCCACACAAACATCCACCATACACCCAAGCTGGAGTCTTCAGTGCGCACCAAACGAACCGTGGCTCGCTTCAAATCAGTTCAAAACACGGCAAAAAGGAGAAGCGCGAGAACATATCAGTGGGGGCTTATTTAGCCAATAAATACGGGTATAATATTTACTTGTTAGACGTCAACTCCGGAAATAAAAATGCGGATTCATACAATGAGACTTTAGGCGTTTATCAAGAATATAAGGTAAATACAACAAGCTCAAGGTCGGCCATAGACCACCTGCTAAGAAAAGGCGCAAAACAAGCCGACCATATAGTCTTGCGTATAGAATCTAATATTTCACTTAAAGATTTAAGTGATGCTATAAATGACCGAGTACAACGCACCGGCATTAAAACAGTAACCGTAATAATTGATGGCAAAGACCGGACATTCACACGTGAAGAAATTACGAGAGACAGGTTCTTAATAAATAAAGCAGACTTGCAATAATTTACAAGTCTGCAAGGCGGGGCTCAACCCCGTTTCGGGCGTAGAACCGATGCAAAGTTACAAAAAATTTTCGAACAATACAAAAAAATCAAAAATTTCGATAACTCAACTCAAAAAAATATTGCAGTATTAAGATAATACACTATATTTGCACCGTAATTATAATTATAACCGCATGCTTAAAATAGAAGAAATCCTCGCGCTACTTACTACCAAATTCCAAGGCGCGCGCAAAGACGGCCTCGAACAACTGGCGGCCGCTATCAGCCTACAGTGTCAGACCATCGACCAAGCCCAAGCCATCGTCGACGCCTTCAGCGAAGACGCGGTCAACGGCTTCATCACCAACTGGCGCAAGAAGACCGACGCTGAAATCACCAAAGCCACAACCGCCCGCGAGAAGTCACTCAAAGAAAAATACGACTTCATCGAGAAGAACAAGCCCCAGGGCGAGCCGGCTGACAACGGCGCCGAACCCTCGAAGCCGGAAGGAATCACCCTCGAAGCAATCGGCAAACTCATCGAAGAGCGGATGGCGGGCGTTATGAAGACCATCTCCGCAAAAGAGGCTGCCAAAGACTATCGCTCCACATTCGAAAAAGCTATCACCGATGCAGGCGTTAAAGGCCGCCAGCGCGACATGATGCTCCGCAACTTTGACCGAGCAAACACATTCGCCACCCCAGAAGACTTTAACGCATACCTCGAAGAAGCAAAAGGCGACATTCAAGCCATCGCCCAAGAACAGGCCGACACCTCCCTCGCAGGCCAAGGCAAACCCATCTACGGAGCCGTGAACGCAGATGGAGTGAGCAAAGGCGTAGCCGACTTCATCGCCGCACAGCAAGCCACCGACAAGCTCGGCGGCAAAGAAATCTAACAACTTAACTATTTAGCCAATGTTACAAATTACCCGCAAGCAGGACAAGCGCATCGTGCGAGCCTGTACCCATAATTTGGCCGACATCCCCAATGGCGTAACCGTAAGCGTGGCCGACCTCATCGCCGGCGGCGTTATCCCCGAAGGCGCATTTATCGGCGCCGACTCGGCCGGCCTCTACCACCTTATCAAGACCGCCAAAATCATCGAAGCCGCAGGCTCCAGCGCCACCGACTACAAGGTGGCAAAAGGCCATCACTTCAAAGTGGGCGACTTCGTAGCACCGGATGCCGGCGCTCAATCCTACGCTATCACCGCCATCGACAGCACCACCTCCGGCGCTTACGATGTTATCACCGTAGCCACCACCCTCGGCAAAGCGCTCAACGAAGGCGACGCATTAGTGCAAGTGGCCGCTGCCGCTTCCAAGGCCGTATTCCAGTACGCTCCCAAAGCAGTGCTCGGCGATTCCTATCCCGTGGAAGCCCTCGGCAACCACACCGCCGTGGCCGTCACCATCGGCCAATTCAAGGCCGCCCTCGCGCCCGTCAGCACCGCCGCGTTGCGCGCCGCCCTTCCCACCGTTAATTTCATTTAATCACCGCTAAATCGACCGCATTATGATTCCAACCTTAATGAGAGGCCTCAACGAGCGCGACATGAACGCCGTGGTCAATTCCTACGAATTGAAAGAATTTTACTACCCCACGCTCTTCCCGCTCCGCGAGAACTACACCCTCACATGGAAGACCCTCGAAGCCCAAGCCGGCCTGCGTATTGCCGCCGACCTGGTAGCCCGTGGTGCTTCCGTCGACAAAAAGACCCGCGAAGCAATCGCACGCCTTCAAGGCGACATCCCCAAAATCTCCGTCAAGCGAGTTAAAGACGATGAAGCGCTCAACGAGTACGACATCATGCTCGCCATGACTTCGCAGAACCCCGACCTCCGCGCTATTGTAGAATTTTGGGCTGAAGACACCAACTTCTGCTGGAACGCCGTGGCCGCACGTATTGAGTGGCTCGCCCTCACCCAAATCTCCCTCGGCAAAATCCCCGTGACCGCCGACAACAACGTCAGCGTCATCACAGAATATGAAGTGGATTATCAAATCCCCGCAGAGCGCAAGCTCGGCACCGACTTGGCATGGAGCAACCCGCAGACCGCCAAACCCATCTCGGCCGACTTCAAAGCCATTTTGAAAAAAGCCAAGAAAGACGGCGTCAGCCTCAAATTCGCCTTCATGAACTCCGACACATTCGCCAACTTTGCCGAGTGCGCCGAAGTGCAGCGCATCGCCGCCAGCTTCGCCCAGAACGCTCTCAACATACAGCAGACCCCGAGCGTGGAACAGGTAAACACCGCACTCGCTCGCCTTCCCTACCTCAAAGGCTTGCAAATTGTGGTTATCGACCAAGACATCACCCTCGAACTCGCCGACGGCACACGCAAAACCGGCAACCCCTTTGCCGACGACGTTGTTATGTTCAGCGAATCGAAAGTTCTCGGCACCACCTTCTGGAAGAAACCGGCCGACGCCAACGTCACCGGTTCAGTATCCATCAAGGCGCAGAACGGCCACACCCTAATCAAGAAGTTCGCAGTTGAAGAACCTCTGCAGGAAGTCACCATGGGCATCGCCAATGCATTCCCCGCATGGGTGACCAGCCAACGCAGCTGGCTCCTCGATACCGCCCACACTGACTGGAGCCACTAATAACCCGCCGTGGGCGAGTTCGCGCCGCCCACGGCTTTTTTACCGACTAAGTTATGACCTACAAAGAATGGATGACCGCCACAGCCGCCCGCTTCGGGCTTAATGCCGCCGAAGTGGAACTGATTCTCGTTAACCAAGCCGGAGCAATTCCCGACCCGTTAGCGGAAGTTGACACCACCACGGCAAAACGCGCCCTTTGCGCCGAGTTCGCCACGCTTATCCCGTTAGCGAACGTAAGCGAAGGCGGCTACAGCGTTAGCTGGAACTTCGAGGCCATTAAATTCTGGTATAACCAAACCTGCAGCGAGCTCGGCATCACCCCGCAGGGCAAGCCAACGGTTAAAAACCGCTCAAATTTATGGTGAACATTTCCGCAGTCATCGCCGACAAATACCCGCACTTCATTTATTTTTGCGCCACTTCCGAATCGGGGCAAGACCAACACGGAGGCTGGAGAGAAAGCGAAGAGCGGTGGCAGTTAGCCGGCAAAGGCCGAGAGGAAACAGACGGCAAGGGTAACAACACCCCGGCAGCCGGCGGCACCATTACCACATTCGCCGCTACCATCTACCTGCCGCAGGGCTTCCCACGCATACCCGAGGGAGCGCAAGTGGTAGTGGCAAATGAAGCGGTCGACACCGCCGGCATCGCCACAGCAGAGGCACGACAGGCATTAACAAGGTCGGGTGTTATTCGTATCTCCGGCATCTGCCAAAAGTTTGACCCCGGAAGGCTTCATTCGCGATTATGGCTATAACTCCCAAGTTTAACATCGCCGACATCTCGGCCAAGTTTGATGCACTTCTCGATTTCATCAACGACGAAACCGTGAAGGTGCTTCAACGAGCAGGAGAGCAGGCCGTGACCCACGCGAGAACCATCCCGCCACCAGACCAAGGCGGCCGCGGCTTCAAAGACCGCACCGCCAACCTCCGCTCCTCCATCGGCTACGGCGTTTATTACGACGGCCAAATGATAGTGGGGCAGTGGCCGGGCAAAGCCCCGGAAGGCAAAGCCCAAGGTCGGGCATTAGCCGACAGCGCCGCCAAAGGCAAAAAAGGCTTCGCCCTAATTGTAACCGCCGGCATGTATTATGCGGTGTACGTCGAGAGCAAAGGCCGCGACGTACTCACCTCGGCAGAGCAGAAGGCGGCTCAATGGGTCAAAGACGAAATGGCAGACATCCGCAAAGCGATTTTAGAATACTGGAAAAAGTTATGACACATTACAGCAGCATCGACACCGACGACATTCTCTTCAGTCTTATCACTTCCGCCATCAGAGAGGGAGCGGTTACAATCAACGGCATCGTGTGCCCGCAGGACGACCGGCCGGACACCAGCACCACCGAAGACATCGTAATCAACACCATCGCGCTGACAGTGGAGAAGCCTCAAGACGGCACCTCAAACATCAACATTTACGTGCCGGACAAACGGGCAGTGGTAAGGGGCAAAGAGCAAAGCTCGGCCAACCGCGCCCGGCTTAAGCAAATCGGCGATGACATTCTGCGATACATCGAACAAGTCAACATTCCGGAATTAGAAATCTGGACGGAAAGCGACACCATCATTAACGAGCCGTCAGCCGGCCAGCACTATCGCAACATTCGCATTAAATGGAGCATTCATTAAAATTCAAAAAACCATGAGCAAAAATATTATTACCTTAGGCCTCTCGGCCATTTTGGGCTCTTCCACCGAACTCGCCAGCGCGGAAGGCGCATTCGTTGAAGACGGTTACACCAACTTCGGCAAAACCTACGAAGGCACCGCCAAGCTCACCCAAGAAGACGGTGAAGAAACCGAATTTTACAGCGAAGAAAACGACGACCCCGAAGAAGTCATCACCAAGGAGGGTAAAACCACCCTCGAGTTCGCGATTATGGATCCCAGCCTCGAAGTTATCGCCCGCCTTTTCGGCAGCGAAGTGGCTACCGACGTGTGGGCTTACCCCGACGCCGTGGCCGACAAGGAAGAATCCATCATCGTAAAACCCCGCAAAGGCCTCTCCTTCCACATCGCTCGCGGCCGCATTAAGGCCAAATTCAACGCCGCCTTCAGCAAGAAGGAAATCGTGCTTATCGAAGTAAAAGTCACCGCGCTCAAACCCACCAACTCCGGTGTGGCCAAAATGTACATCAAAAAACTCGCATAATTGCGGGGCAACCATACACCCAAATAAAGCCCTGTGCCCCACCGCCGGGGCTTTATTTTAATTCGTAACCCATGGACAAGCAAACAAAAGCAAAGGCAGAACAAGAGCGCTCCGAACTTCGCCGCATCATTAACGACGGAATCTCTTTTGAAGTTGAGGTGCGAACCGCTCGCCGCCCATCCGGTATTTTCGGACGATTCAAGCGGAAGCAGATAAGCATGCAGAAGCGGGTGTTCAAGGTAAGCGAGCCGACGCTCGCCACCCTCGACCGCCTCAGCGCCCTGTGGCTTAGCATCGACATCGACGACAGCCAACTCTCAAATGATAACTATTTGGCCGACGCCCGACGACTCGCTGCACAACATTCTCAAACCTTAGCCGAAATTGTGGCGACCGCAGTGCTCGGGGAAGACCTCTACGACATCACCGACCGCCGCGGCGTATTCGCATACAAGCCCAACAACCGCAAGCTCGCAGAATTATCCACCACCTTTTTCCACAGCGTCAAGCCGTCCGACCTCTTCAAATTAGCCATACTTATCACCAATGCCTGCAATTTAGCGGATTTTATAGCCTCTATACGATTGATGAGCGCAACACGCACCAGCGAACCGATGACAACTCGTATAGAACCACAGGGCTAAAAAGCCCCCACGGCCGCCGCGGCTCGGTATGTGCACACTTCGGCTGGCCGTTAGACTATCTCCTCCACGGCATTCCATGGCCGACGGTGCAAAAGATGTTAGCAGACGCCCCCGGCATTGAAGACAATGACAGCAAGAGCGCCACAATTGAACTCACCGACGACAACGCCGACGAAGTATTTAATCTATTAACTCGCTAAATTATGAACGTAACAAGCGGCGGCCTATCTTTCGACATATCCGCCAACAACGACAAATTAAAGGCAATAGTCGAGCAGAGCATCAGTGAACTGAGCGACCTCTCCAACGCCGCCAAAACTGGGGGCAAAACCATGGAGGCCGCGCAGAACCAGCTCGCCAAGACCATGGCCGCCCGCGCCGATGATATTAGTGCTGCACTTAGTAAAGACCGCCAAGAATTAGCCAAGCTCCAAAAGCAGATGGAGCAAGCCAAGCAGCTCACTACGATAGCATATAACAGCGGCGCCGACGCGTCAATAATTAGAGGCTACCAAGACAGAGCGATGGCGGCCGAAAAAGCAATCGCGCAAAAGAAGCAGGAAATACAGACACATCAAGAGGCCTTCTCCGTGCTCGAACAGGAGCGCCAGAACATGGAGCGCATCACCCAAGCCACTAACAACACGGCACAGGCATCCGGCTCACTACGTCAGCAGTTACGGCAAGTGCAAGAGCAGCTCGCACTATTAGAACAAACCGAAGGCGTAGGGGTGCGCCAAACCGCTAAATTCAAGGAGCTCCAAGCCGAGGCCGGCCGCTTAGCCGACGCCATGGGCGACGCACGCACACAGACGCAAATTTTCTCCAACGATAACGCCGGTCTCCAGTCAATAGTTCAGGGCGTCGGAGGCGTGGCCGGTGCATTCAGCGCCGCGCAAGGTGCCGCCGCGCTCTTCGGCGTAGAGAATGAAGCGCTGCAAAAAACGATGGTGCGACTACAAGCCGCCATGGCCGTAACCACCGGCCTTCAGCAGGTGGCCAATATGCTAAACAAAGACAGCTATTTTAGGCTGATTTTAGTGCGAAAAGTTACAGACTTTCTCACCGCCGCAAACTCACGCCTCGCCGTTGCCCTAGGCATCAGCACCGCCGCCGCGGCCGCTTTAATGGCCACCCTTACGCTCGGGCTATCCGTAGCCATTACCGCATTAGTATCGTGGCTTAGCAAGGGCAGTGAGGAGACCAAAGAACTCGGCAAGCAGACCGAAGCCACCAAAAAAGCATTTAAAGACTTCTATCGCTCCACCGCTTCAAAAAGTGCCGATTTAGTGAGCAAATACCAGCAGCTCCGCAACGAGTACAGCAAGCTAAAAACCGACAGCGAACGAACCGAGTGGATAAAGGCCAACGCTTCGGCATTCGATGCCCTTCAGCTTTCAGTGTCCAACGTCACCGACGCTGACAACATCTTCGTTAAGAACACCGACAAAGTGGTTAAAGCCCTCGAACTCCGCGCCAAGGCTTTAGCGCTGCAAACGCTTCAAACGCAGGCTTACGAAGAATATTACAACAGGATAATCGCCGCAGACAACAGCGTGGCCGGAGGCGGATATTATAAAAGTGCTAATACAAATTACACTCCGACAATTCCGGAAATAAGTCAAGCAGGATTAGTGGCCGGAGTAGATTATCAAGAAATTGTTACACGATCAGGAAATGAAATTTATAGAACCGCCGGTCACCTTTACCAATCCGGCGTCGACAAGTTAAACGCCTACAGAGCACGGAAGGCTACCGAGACCAACGCCCAAATCCGCAAAGACGCAGAAAACAATCTCAACAAAACCATCGACTACACAGCCAAGGAAATGGAGAAGCTCCAGCAACAGCTCGACAGCCTCGGCGTGCTAACCCCCGGAGTTAACAACAAGGGTGGGGGATCAGATAGCACCACGCCGCAGAGCGAAACAGAGCTGTATGCCGCCGAGATTCAGAAGCGAAAGAGTCTTTACCAGCAATATATGAGCTGGATGACCTCCGGCGATGCCACGCTACAGCAAGCCGCCGCACAGCAATTTGCCCCGCTGTTAGAGCAGGGCGCCTCCTATTTGGAATTTCTTCAAGGGCAAGCCGCCGAGTTAGAGAAACTCCCGGAGACCGCAGCCACAAAGCAGAACCTCGAGCTGGTACGCAACGAAATCGCCGCCGCCACCGCCGGCCAAGCTATCGACCAATTCCGCGCAGAGTTACAAGCCGACCTCGCCACCTGCCAGACCCTCGGCCAGCAGTTAGACATCATCGAACAGCGCCGCCAAGTTCTCGCCGACGACACCACCGAAGTGGGCAATACAAAGCGCGGCATCCTCGACGAGCAGCAAGCCGCCACCCAGCAAGCTATCGCCACCGAGACCTACGAACTAATCCAGCAATATGCCGGCTATGAGCAGCAGCGTTATGAGTTCGCCCAAAGCTACGCCCGCCGCCGCGAGCTTTTAGAGCGCGCCGTGGCCACAGCAACCACCGACCAGCAAAGAGCAGTGGCGCAAGCCGCGCTCGACAACCTAAACAAGGAGAACGAGCAGTGGCAAGCCGGCACGTCCGAACTATATGGCCAGCTAAAGGCAAAATATCAGACCTATGAGCAACAGCTCGCCGACATCCAAGCCCGCTATGCGGCCGAAAGAGCAGAAGCGCAGGCCAACAACGACACTGGCATGTTAGCTATCATCAACCAAAGAGAGCAGGAAGAAATCAGCAAGCTCGCCGCCAACCAATTGATGGCGAGCGAGAGCTGGACGCAGTTATTCGGCAATCTCTCGAGGCTGAGCACCTCCACAATAACCAAGCTCATCAACGACATCGAAGCCAACATTATAACGCTTTCGGCACAGCTTAGCCCAACCGACATGCAGGCCATTATGCAGCAGCTCAACAACGCCAAGAACGAAGTGCAGAAGCGCAACCCGTTCATCGCTCTGCGCGATAGCCTCCGGGCACTTCGCAAGGATGCCGGCACTGACGGAGCCGGCACCGGTGCAGCGTTGAAGCCGGTATTCGAGAGCCTCGCCGGAAGCATCGCATTCGTCCGCCAGAGCATCGACAGCGTCACCAACGGCCTCAAAACTATGGGCATAAAGATGGACGATGAAACTGCCGCCATTCTTTCCAATCTCAACGGAGTAATGACCGGAGCGGAGCAAATAGCCACCGGCATCGCCACCTCTAACCCGTTAGGAATCATTCAGGGCTCCGTGGGCTTGCTTTCTTCGGCTTTCAGCCTATTCAACAGCCGCGACCGCAAGGCAGAAAAATCCATCAAGCGCCACCAAGAAGCAGTGGAGAAGTTAAAGAGCTCTTATGCCGACTTAGAGGATGCAGTCAATCGCGCGCTCGGCGAAGAGTACTACACCAACCAAACCGCGCTCATTAAGAACCTCCGAGCGCAACAAATCGAAATCGCCGGAATGATGGCCGACGAGCGCAGCAAGAAGAACCCCGACGACGACCGCATCAAAGAATGGCAAGAACAATATAAAGAGCTCGCCCGCGACATTCAGGACATCATGGACGACATCACCGCCTCAATAACGCAGACCACAGCCAAAGAACTCGCCGGCAATTTAGCCGACGCGCTCGTCGATGCATTCGAAGGAGGCAAAGACGCGGCCGAGGCATTCGGCGAAGTGGCCAACGATGTAATCAAGAACGCGGTTATCAATGCGCTAAAATTGCAATTCCTCGAAAAGCCGCTACAAGACGCAATAAAGCAGCTCCAAAAGGATATGGGCTTCGCCGACGACGGCTCCGGCTCATTCGATGGGCTGACCGCCGAGGAACAGCAACGGTTCAAGGACGCAGTGGAAGCTGCCGGCGCCAACTTCTCCGCCGCGATGGAAGTCTATAAAAGCCTGTTTGAACAGCTCGAGGAGAACGACCCCACAACGCTCTCCGGAGCAATCAAAGGAGCCAGCCAAGAGAGCATCGACCTGCTCGCCGGCCAAACCAACGCCGTGCGGCAAAACCAAGTGGCCACCATGGCGCTCATCCGCGACCAGCTACTCCACCTTTCCAACATCGACAGCAACACCGCCGTAATAGCAGGCCGCCTGCAAACCATCATTAACCAACTCAACACCCCGCAAGCCGCCAATTTCCGCTCGCAGGGCTTAACCATTTAACCGCCATGGACTTCAAAGAATTACGTCAACGCTTAGCAGACGAGGCCGCCGCCCAAAAAATATGCAAGGAGTGGCACCGCCGCATCACCCAAGCCACTACACGCGAAGAGCTACTCCGCCTTTTTATCGACGGCCTCGACTTTGTCAGTGCCAACAGCTACCCCTCGGCAGAGCTCCGCGCCGAATTTGCCGACATCGCGCCGCACTTCGGGGTGTATATCACCGGCAAGCACACCGCCCCACATACTCGGCGAGTAATCACATGCCTCGATGCCGACGTGGCTGCACTATACTCCGACTTCGACGTGGCGGAGGTTTATGCTTTCGATAATTCGCAGGTCTCAATTGTCGCCGAGGGCTACGCAAAAATATTTGTAACAGCATACGACAACGCCACCGTTAAAGCGAGCGCTGACGGGCACGCCAAGGTGACATTTAAAACATTCGGGGCTAAAGTTAGCGCCCATAAATTCAGCGAGCAAGCAGTTTTAAAACTTATAGATGCAGAAGTATGATTCCCGACGAAGAACTCATCCTAAATTTGCCGTGCGACGAGCGAGCAAACAGCACCACCGCCTACGACTACTCCCCTGGACGGCATGATGCCGCAGTGTCCAGTGCTTTATTCACCCCAGGAAGGCAAGGCAACTGCCTCCACTTCGATGGTGCTGGCCAAGCAACCATCGACAGCAACGTCATCGACTTAAACGGCGACTTCACGCTGTTAGCATGGATAAAGCCCCACCCATTACGTGACAGCAGCACAAGAACTGCCAAAATCGGATTTTTCGTCATCAACCACATCTCCCCGACCGAGGATTTAACCGAGTGGCTCGAACTCCCGCTTCAAGTATGGACGCACATCGCACTGGTTAAAGAGACGCAAACCCTCAGCGTTTACATCGACACCCAATTCAAAGCCCAAATCCAAATCGGCGGGCTCCTGCGCGGCTTCGCAATCATTCAGGACTACTACACAACGGATTTAGCAATCGCAGACATCGACGAAGTAAAAATTTATTCCATAGCATTAACCCAAGAACAAATCACCGAATCGCTCAACGATATCAACCAACTGGAATATTACATTAACGGCCAATCACTTCGCGACATGGGCGTTATTGTCAAATCTTCCACCGGAGTGCTCGACCGGCCAAAGTTGAAATCAACAAACACCACCGACTGCCCGGACGACCACGGCGAAGTGGTCGACCTATTCGCCAAACGCTACTCACCGCGAGATATAACGCTCAATTGTTGGATGCGAGCCACAGGCAAAATGGACTTCATCACCCGCGTCAACAACCTGCTACAGGAGTTCGATGCCGCCGGAACGACACGCCTCACCATAGCGCTGCACCCGACAAAGCCGCTCGTTTATGAAGTATATTTGCCCGAGGGTGTCAGTTTCGACAAAACGTGGCGCGACAACAAAATGATAGGGTCATTCTCGCTCAAGCTCCGCGAGCCACAGCCGGTGAAGCGTGTGCTCCGCTTTCAGCGCACCTCCGACGCCACGGCGCAAATTTCAGTAACAATAAAATCGCCGAGCGCGCTCTCGATATTTTGGGGCGACGGCATCGCCGACCACGACCTGGTGACAGACGACGGCAGCGCCGCCACATATTCGCACACCTACGCCACCGACGGCATTTATTACCCGATAGTGGCCGGAGTAATTGAAGCAATCGAAGAATTTACAACAAACGCTATTGTGGTATGGGACAAAATTTAATACTTTACAACCGAAACGGCTCGCGCAAATTCGCACTCAATTCGCGGGCAAAGTGCTCGGTGGTAACTTCCGCCAAATTGAAATCCGAGCTCATGAAGGACGACAGCGTGGCCGTTACCATCAACGCAGCCGAACCGCTCGACATCGCCATCGGCGACTTCATCGTTGTATTCGGCAGAAAATACACAATTAACCAGCTACCGCAGCCAGCCAAGGAAGGCCTCCGGCAATACACATATAACATTCCATTCGAGGGCGCACAATACGACCTATTAGACGTATATTTCCACCTGCCGGAAGACGCCATCGGTGACAATTATTATTGCAACGCCGCAGACCTCGCCAAAGTATTAGAGTGGAACCTTCAGCGAGTATTTAACGACGACTGGCACGTCTACATCGAAGAAGGAGCAGCTGCCCCGGACAAATATGTCAACTTCACCGCATCCGGCAAGAACGCACTCGCCGTGCTTCAGGAACTTTGCTCGACATTCGGGCTGGAGTTCTCAATCACCGGTGACTGGAACGACAGAAAAGTTATTACCATCACCAAGAGGGTGGGCACATCGCCCGTGCTTTCACTTCAATTCGGGCGAGGGCGCGGCCTCTACAAATTGAGCCGCACGAACGTGAGCAACGCCGGCATCACTAACCGCCTATATGTTTACGGCGGGAGCGAGAACCTCGGCCAAAATTATCCCTACAACAAGCTCTGCCTCAAGGGCACCGGCCGCCTCACCTCCTATTTGGAAAATAACGAAAGCGTCAGCGCATTCGGCCTGCGCGAAGGCTCAAAAACATACAGCGACATAAAGCCGCAGCGCATCGGCCAAGTTACAGACCTGGGCGAAGATACAATCACATTCGCCGACACCACCGGCGACCCCGAAGACCCAACTAACCCGCCGATGTTCGAACTCAACGCCACCGACGAACAGGGCAACACGCTCTATTTAATCAACGGCACCGCGGCCAAAATCACATTCCAGACCGGCAACCTCGCCGGCTACGAGTTCGACCTCCACAGCTACGACCACCAAACAAAAACATTCATAATTAACCGCATCACCGATGAAAACGGCTTAGTCATCCCGTCCGACGATTCCGCCGCATTCCAATTTGCCGTGGGCGATAAATACATTATAACCGACATTCAGCTCCCGCAAGAGTACATCGACCAAGCTGCCGCCAAGCTATTAGAAGCGGCCTCCGCCGACTTCCCCACCTTAGCGCAGCCACAAGTTAGTTACAAGCTATCGCTCGACCCGGCATTCATCACCGCCAAGTGGGGGCGAGAGACCGCCGCGGAAGTTCTTCACCCGGGCGATGGCATCCACATCACCGACGCACAAATCGGAGTGGACAAAGACATCCGCATCACTTCAATCACCCGCGACCTTCTGGCGGTCAACAGCTACGAGTTAACACTCTCGGATACCACCGAGCAGAGCGTCACGCTCAAAGTTATCAATGATATAAATTCAATCAACGAGGCCATCTCCATAAATACCGGCTTCACCAACCCCACCAAGGCGCGCCGCCGATGGATGGCCACGCAGGAGTTGCTCGGGATGGTATTCGACCCGGAAGGCGACTACTACAGCGAAAAAATAAAACCGCTTTCCATCGAAACGCAGATGCTCAGCGTCGGCGCCAAATCCACCCAGTTCGCGCTCAACAACGTAACCCTCCAGCCAAATTACAACGGCGACGCTAACACGCTCTATATTTCCGCGGGAACGTTAGTGCATTACGGCATCGACCCGGACGCCACAAAAGTGTGGGAAATTCGTGCCGTGACGTATTCAGGCCTAATCGCGGCCGCCCCGTATTATATATATGCCCGATGCGAGCGCAACACCACCCGCGCCGCCATCTACCTCTCAAAAGAACCAAAAGGATGCGAGAGCGAAGCCGCATATTACAACTTTTTAGTGGGCGTTCTAAACAGCGTGAGCACCGACAACCACGGAGGCAACCCGGCGCGCCTCATTTCGCTGACCTACGGCTCCTCAACCATTAATGGGCGCTTCGTTCGCTGCGGCCGTATTGAGAGCAGCGGCGGCGGGGCTACCTACTTCGACCTCGACACCGGCACCATCGCCGGCGCGATTCAGTTCATCAGCGGCGATGGCACATATAAGAACGTGTCATCCATAGAAACCGCACTCACCGAAGCCGAGAAGGCGCTCGCCAACAGCCTCACCGACATCCAAGAACAGGTGGACGGCAAGGTGGAAATCTATTACCAAGCATCCGACCCAGCCACGGCATGGACAGACGAAGCCACGCTATTAAAGCACCAAGGAGACCAGTGGCACAATACCACCGATAAAACGCTCTTCCGATTTTGCGCTTTCGAAAAGTGGAATGGCAACTATTTCACACCGCGCGACGGCGTCGGCATTCAATACGTGGGGAATTACACCTTCTACTGGGCAAGAATCACCGACCAAAGCGCCATCGACGCAGCGGCAGCAGCGGCAGCAGCGCAGACCACCGCCAACGGCAAAACAACCGTCTACGTGGCCACTCCCGTGCCGCCGTATAACGTTGGTGACCTTTGGCTCAAAGATATAGACGCCAACGGCGTAGCGGCCGGCGGTCTTTGGCGATGCGTTACGGCGCGAACAGCCGATGAGGCATTCAGCCCAACAGACTGGTGCGAAGCTACCACCTACGACAGCACGCAAACCGTTATCGACGGGGGCATCGTTACCGCCGGCACAATCCAGTTAGCGGGCGCGACTTCCGGCTCAATTGTTGCCGGCATTACAGGCGGCAACGGCGCCACGCTCAAAGAAACGGCCTCCACACCGGAATCACAGCGGGTGCGTATATGGGCAGGCGCAAGCGAAAGCGCACGCACCGAAGCCCCATTCCGAGTGCTTGAAAATGGCCGGCTTTATGCTTCCGACGCGGTCATTTCAGGCACAGTGCACGCCACCGACGGAGACTTCTCCGGAACCATCAACGCCACCAACGGCACCATCGGCGCGTTAGCCATCAGCGGCAACGACATCATCGGCCTCGACGGAGGCGAAGAACGCGTGCGCATCGGCCTCGGGGCGCTCCCTTCCGTATCTTCGGCATTCAAACGCCAAGTCTTAGACTTTGAGCTCACCAGCCCCGACGGCCGAGTGTACGGGCCGCTAAAGAATAGCGCCGGGCTATATGATGGACACGTCAGCGCACCGGCTTACTACTATTTCGATAAAACCGAAACACTTCACCAGGCGGACACAGTAACGGCAAATTTCGCCTTCACCATCCAGACGGAGCCGCGCTCGCTAATCTTTCAAGGTATCCGCCCCGCCGTCACCATCGACCAAACAGACGAGTTCACCCCAACAGCGGTGCCACATGCCACACTCTACTCAAAGGCCGCCGACGGCACACTCACCGCGGTTAAATCCTTTTTCATTAACGGCAACGCAGTGCTCACAGACATCACCGCCGGCGACTACGTGCTCCAAGTCATGGCCGTAGTCAGCTACGGAGGCGAAGAGTGGCACGGCGCCGTCGAAGTCTGGATTAACGGCGGCATTTTAATCGAGACGCCCGACACCTCCGCCAGCACCACAATCGCCAAAGACGGCTTGCTCGTACTTCGCTCCGCCCTTCAATATTTCCTATTTAACGATGACGGTTTAGAAGTGCGATTTAACAACGCAGGCATCCGCCTCACGGCTTCAGGCTTGCAGAAGCTCTCAAACGGCAACTGGGTGACATTATAAAATTTCGATAACTTTTTGCCTACGAATTATTATAATACATTTTTATTCCGTATATTTGCACAAAATTCTAAACTAACAAAATATGCTTAACAGAAAAGGAGACGCAGTCAGCGCGCAAATATCCGACATGGGCGCCGTGGTATTCACCAACGGCGAACCATTCCGCCTCGGCCAGCCCTTCTGCCTCAAGAATGACGGCGAATGCCCGGTGTTCTTGGAGGTAAACCTTTGGGGCATGCCGCGCGGAAAGTACATTTCAACCCGCTTTGAGTGCGGCTGGAATCCCGAGATTATCAACGAAATCAAACCAACCGCCGCAAAAGGGCTCTTTTGGGGCAACTAAAACTCGCAAGTTATGGGCTTACTTATAGCAGCAGGCAACACACGCCCGGTGTGGCCTTATGATTACTGGTATGGTGTGCGGATTGACTTCAACAGCGCCGACCCGGCATTGCAGCGCATCGGGCGCGATGATCTCCACCGCTCGCTCCCCATTCAGAGCAGGATGCGGCGCTGCGTTATCAACGACGAGGGTGTGGTGCAGTACTACCTGCACCCGACCGACAGCACGCTCAAAGACAACGGCTCTCCGGCCAATTTGGACGGCACGGACGGCCAAGTGATGGTGGAGATACCGGCGTTTTACTACAAGTGTGAGCAGGATGCAGATGGAGCGAATGTGATGATTTCGGAGTATCCGTTGCCGGGGTTCCATTATCAGCGCTTGCAGTACGTGAGTGCGTATCAGGCGACCATCGACCGCGAGCGTAACGCGTTGGCCTCGGTAGCGTCGATGGCGGAGCGTTACCGCGGGTGCGGTAATCAGCAGGCCTGGGATGGCACCTATCGCACGGCCTTAGGGCGACCGGTGGGCGCGGTGTCGCTTACCAACTTCCGCAGCTACGCACGCGCTCGCGGTGCATACGGATTGAACGGCGCTGGCTGGAATTGCTATACCTACGAGGCTAACCGAGCAATTTATTGGCTGTTTGTGATTGAGTATGCGACGCTGAACTCGCAGGCTACATTTACGGCGGAGGCGGACAGCAACGGCTTCAAGCAAGGTGGCTTGGGCGCGGGTGTGTCGACGCTCGAAAGCACCAAGTGGAGCGCTTATAATAACTATTTTCCGTTTGTGCCGTGCGGCATCACTAACACGTTGGGCAATGCGACTGGTGTTGTTAGCTATGAGATGCCGACGGAGTATGATGCATCGGCGGCATCGGCGAAGGTGGTGGAAGTGCCGAGTTACCGCGGCATAGAGAATCCCTTCGGACACGTATTTCATTGGATGGACGGAGCGCTGATAAATGTGCAGAGCGATGAGGCGGGTGGTCGCAGTTTGCTTTATGTGAGCTTTGACCCGGCGAAGTACTCGTCGACGAGTTTAGCTGACTATGAGCTGGTGGGCGATGTGCCGCGTAATAGCGGTTATATCAAGCGCCTGTTGCTTGGCGAAGGGCTGTGCAACATACCATACGACACCGGCGGTGGCAGTAGTACTTATCACTGCGACTACTTCTATACCAACGTACCAGCCACCGGCGTAGCCCTTAGGGGCGTGCTCTTCGGCGGGCGTGCTTCTAACGGCACGTATGCCGGGCTCGCGTTTGCGTATACGATTGACGCCCCCTCGTATACGACTGCGAGCGTCGGCTCCAGGCTTTGCTTTATACCCGAAGCAGCGTAAAGCGACCCCGCAACGAAACCAGTAAAAACGCCTCGGGCGACACGTCCCGTTGTTTGTCGCCCGAAGTCATTAAACCAACCAAAAACACCAATACCAAGAATGGATAATAACCATGTCGACGACGGATCCCTGGCCTTCCTTAACATAGAGCCGGAGGAGAGTAACAAGCACTTCAACTGCCACGAAGTAACCCAGCAGAAGTTAATTAACCTTTCCTTCTGGCTGTGCGACTTCATACCCGGCATTAAAACGAAGTTTGGCGGCGAGCGCTACCTCGTCCTCATTAAATATAATAAGGATGATAAGATGGCCGACGCCCGTAAGTTTTTCACTAATTCTGCCGAGATAAAGCACATCCTCGACCAGATTAAGGAGCGTAACGCCTTCCCACGCCGCGCCACCCTTCGCGCCAGCGGAACACGATATTACCTCGAGTAAAACCGAGGCCGGCTGTTAGCCCCGGGGCGTGCTCTTCGGCGGGAATGCGAATAACGGCACGAATGCCGGGCTCGCGTATGCGAATACGAATAACGCCCCCTCGAATACGAATGCGAACATCGGCTCCAGGAAATACTGATAACCCCGGCCGGCATGATACCGGAAGGGACAAAATAACACCTAAAGGGCTAAGGCCATACCGATAACAAGGTAAAAAATAGTTACCCATTCAAAGGCGGCATAGTAGGCGCCAGTCGAACCGCCGCTGGGAATCAGCAAAGCAAAATAACAACCCCTATATAATGAAGCGACACGGCAACCTCTACGACCAGGTTATTAGCTTAGATAACCTTCGGGATGCGGACGAAAAAGCCCGCAAGGGGAAGCTGCGCACTTACGGCGTCAAGGTGCAGGACAAGAACCGGGAAGCCAACCTACAGACGCTGCACGAGCAATTAAAGGCGGGAACCTACAAGCCCTCGCCCTATACGACCTTCGTTATACATGAACCCAAAGAGCGCGTAATTTACCGCCTTCCATACTTCCCCGATAGAATAGTACATCACGCTATAATGAACGTAGTAGCCCCAATTTGGCAACGGATATTTATCCGCGACACCTACTGCGGGCTTAAAGGCCGGGGAATCCAGGCAGCGGCCGACCGCGTTAAATACTTCCTTCGGACAGACCCGGAGGGCTGCCGCTATTGCCTAAAGATAGACATCCGTAAATTTTACCCTTCTATAGACCACGACGTATTAAAAAGCCTGGTACGGTGGAAGATTAAAGACCGGAGGCTCCTGGCACTAATAGACGACTTAATAGACACGTGCCCCGAGGGCATACCCATAGGCAATCACCCCTCTATTTACTTCGCCCTTCTTTATTTAGCCCGCTTCTTTAACTACGTCAAGCAAGAGAAGCGAGTAAGTAAAACTATTTGCTACGGCGATGATATGATATTTTTTGCACCGACGAAGCAGGAGCTCCGGGAGCTTCTTAACGACGTCGAGACCTATTTAAGGGAGGAGCTAAAGCTCACCGTTAAACCCAATAAGCAAATTTTTCCAGTAGCCCAAAATCACCGCGATAGACACGGTCGCGGCATCGACTTTTTAGGCTACGTCTTTTACCTTCGGGAAACACGGCTCCGGAAGGGCATAAAAAGGAACTTCGCCCGGGCTGTCGCCGGCATGCGCAAAGCCAAGCACCCAATAAGCGAAGCCGACTTTTTACAGCGCTGCGCCTCCTGGTGGGGCTGGTGCAAACATAGTGATAGCTCATATTTTGTAAAACAGTTAAACAAAACCGCGCCACATGAAATCAAATTTTGACAGCCGCCCCCGCATTATTATGCCCCTGGGTAACGGCTCCTACTACTACAACTCGAATATTACCGAGAAGACCGAGACCGGCGAAGACGGCCAGGAACGCACCAGCTACGACTGCGCCTCCGTGCAGTTTTGGGGCAAGCCTACCCGCGCCGCCCTGGTTAAGGCTATGATCCGCACGGAGCTCGACGAATCCGCCGAGTTTGACCTCGTAAACAGCTACAACGCCGCCCAGGAAGGCATCCTCACCGGAGCCGAAGCCGAGAAGGCTATAGCTGACTACAAAGGCTACCTCCGCCGCGTCCAGGAAATCAAGCTACAAGTTACCGCCGACCTCGAGGCCGCC
>SFNM01000016.1 GCA_004552725.1 Bacteroidales bacterium
GATTTCGATGTTTGTCATTACCGAGGCTAAGCGCTTGCTTTCGAATGCGGCGATTTCGGTGAAGGAGGTGGCCAATATTCTCAATTTCCCAAATCAGAGTTTCTTTGGCCGATATTTCAAGCGCTTTACAGGTCTGAGTCCGTTGGAATACCGTCGCCAGTAGGATATAGTAAAAAAGCAGGCTATGTCAATAGTGACACAGCCTGCATTTTTTAAATGAAATTATATTATTCAAATATGTGCTTTAGTCGCGAGAAGATGTGGCTTTTGTCGTTTTCGTCAGCGGTGATGTTCGCTTGCTCGCGAAGCGATTCGAATGTTTTGCGTTGTTCTGGCGTCACTTTTTCGGGGATGTATACCATCACTTGCACTAATTGGTCACCGCGCATCGAACGGTAGTTGGGGTCGGGGGCTCGATGGTGAGTCGCACTCTGCCGTTGATGGTGGGCACTTCCACGGAGCCACCCAGCACAGCGGTGGGAATATCAATCATCAAGTGGTAAATGATATTGTTGCCATCGCGTATGAGTTCTTTGTCCTTGATCTCGCTGATTACCACCAAAAGGTCGCCGCGCACGCCGCCGAATTGAGGTGCATTGCCTTTGCCCGGTATGCGCATGGTCATACCTTCGCCCACACCGGCCGGTATGTCGAATACTACATTTTCTTCGGCCTTTTCTATACCCTGACCTTGGCATTGTGGGCATTTATCGGTGATGACTTTGCCGGTGCCTCCGCAAGTGGGACAGGTGCTGGCCATTTGCATAAATCCATGGCGTTGGATTATTTGGCCGGTGCCGTGGCAGTGTTGGCATTGTTTGATGGCACTGCTGTTTTTTGCACCTGAGCCGCCACACTTAGAACATGCCACGTATGCCGGAATTTTGATTTCTTTGTGTGCTCCGTTGGCTATTTCTTCGAGGGTGAGTTTTACTCTGATGCGGATATCGCCCCCTTTGCGTTGGCGATGGCTTGCGCCGCCGAAACCTCCGCCAAACCCGCCACCAAAGTCGGCTCCGAACATCGAACTTACATTGCGCAGAATGTCGTTGATGTCCATACCGCCAAAACCGCCAAAACCGCCGAATCCGCCCATATCTTGACCCATTGCATGGCCGAATTGGTCGTAGCGAGCGCGTTTATCGGGATTGGAAAGCACGTCGTATGCCTCGGCCGCTTCTTTAAATTTTTCCTCGGCTTCTTTGTCGCCTGGATTGCGGTCGGGGTGGTATTTTAGAGCGAGTTTACGATACGCTTTTTTGAGCTCATCGGCCGATGCATTTTTATCGACTCCGAGCACTTCGTAGTAGTCGCGTTTTTCTGCCATATTCTTATAGAATTATTCGCCTACGGCCACTTTGGCATGGCGTAGCACTTTGTCGTTAATCATATATCCGCGAGTAGTAGTATCCACAACTTTGCCTTTGAGGTCGGGAGTTGGGGCGGGAATAGTAGCAATAGCGTCGTGGAGGTCGGCATCGAAATCTTTGCCTGTCGACTCCATAGCCTTTACGCCATTGTCGTTGAGGTGTTTGATGAGTTTGTTGTAAATCAGTTCGAAGCCGGTGAGCATCGATTCGGCATCGCCGCTTTGTCGGGCGGCTGCCAGGCCGCGTTCGAAGTCATCGACTACCGGAAGCACCGATAGCATAACGCGCTCGGCTGCATTCTTTATCAACTCTTCGCGCTCGCGCAGTGTGCGCTTGCGATAATTGTCGAAATCTGCGCGCAAAAACAAGTATTCTTTTTTTGCTTGTTCTAATTCTTCGGTAAGTTTATCAATCTTCGCTTGAAGTTCAGATTGCTCATCGAGAATTTCCACTTGAGGCTCTTCAGCAGCGCCTTGTGCTGAATTGTCTACGGTTTGGTCTACTTGTTCAGGGGTAATATCTTTATTTTCTTGTTCCATAATCTACTTATTTATTCACTCACATCTATAGCAAAAAGTTTGCCAAAGGCTGCCAAAAGCAGTCTTAAAGTGAAAATAATTAGCAAAAAAGAGGTTATCCTACGAAAATGTCACAGTCGTCAAGACCTTTTACGGCCGCTTGTGCCATTTTGTCAGTCGAAAATAATCCAAACACGGCCGACCCGCTCCCGCTCATTGCCGCGTATATCGCACCGGAGTCGTACATGTGTGCAATCAATTCGCCGATGCGCGGTATGATTTTACCTACCGTGGCTTCGAAGTCATTGACCAACTTGTGGCGCCATTGTGTCGGCTCCATGGCTACAATGTCGCGCGGACTTTCATCTGCTATTTTTGGCGTGATGCCCGCGTATGCTTGAGCAGTCGACACCGATTGCCCGCGTGGCTTGGCAATCGCCATGGAAAGCCCTTCAAGGCGCGGTGACACATCAAGCGATATGTCAGTGCCGATGCCGGTGCAGTAGGCCGGACGATTGTAGATAAAGAATGAGCAATCAGCGCCAACGGTGGCGGCTATCTCGGCCATTTTAGACTGTGTTAAGTGTAGTTCAAACACTTGGTTCAAGCCTAAAATAGTGAACGCTGCATCGGCCGACCCTCCGCCGAGTCCTGCACCGTCGGGTATTATTTTTTCAAGATAAATGTCGGCAGCCGGCAGGGTGGGGCACTCACGCGCCACAGCCCGATATGCTTTCATTACCAAATTTTTCTCCGGGGGACAATCCACCTCGCGCCCGTATGTGGTGAGCGTGGTTTGCGCTCTCTTGGCCGGCACAATCTCAAGGATGTCGGTCCATGCCGTGGGCACCATCACAGTCTGAAGGTTATGGTAGCCATCGGGCCGCCGTTCTGTAATTCGCAGCCCCAAATTAATCTTCGCATTCGGAAAAAGTATCATACCGCAAAGTTACAAAAATAAAATGAAGTGCGCAAGAAAAGCCACAGAAGTATGTCTGTTGCCGTCTATGCTCGAAATGCACAACGTATCACACTCATTTTTTCATCTGCTTCCTCGCCTTGCTCACACTGAAAATCATACACAAGCTGCACGGTGGCCTATTCCCAAATATATGTTTCGGACTGAGGCATAATGTGTTTGATTAAGAAAACTATTGTCTAACGAAAAAAAATGTCTCACCAGCGAAAAATAAAAAAATTGGCAAAAAGCAATTATTTATAGGCGAATTTGCTGTTTTTTCAGAAAAAATTTGTATCTTTGCACACAGAAACAGCCAAATGTAGCCTTGGATGGGCCTTGGCATTATTGTAATTGCGTGATTAATAGGAGATAATCGTGCACTTGCGTAGTGTTTAGGCTTGTTAAGGCGGAAAGTGCGAAAAACAAATAAAAATAAAATATATGGTATCATTATCCATCATCCTTGGAATCACAAGCAGCGGCACCTTGGCCATCACTGCCCTATTGACAGGCGTGGCCCTCGTAGCCCTCGCATTGTGGATAGCCGGCTTGATTTCGCCGCGCTCGTTCAACCTCCAAAAGGGCGAAGCCTACGAATGTGGTATCCCCACCCGCGGCGAAAGTATGTCGCAATTCCATGTGGGCTACTACTTGTTCGCAATCCTATTCCTTATGTTCGATGTAGAGACTGTGTTTCTGTTCCCCTGGGCAGTGCGTATGCAAGAACTTGGCGCACAAGGGTTGATTAGTATTGCAGTCTTTTTTGGTGTTTTAGTATTAGGCCTGGTTTATGCTTGGCGGAAAGGAGCATTGGAATGGAAATAACATGCAAAAGCATGCCTTACGAGGCATTTAAAGATAACGAGTATATCGAATCACTCGTAAAAGAGTTGCAAGAAAGTGGCACCAACGTTATTGTTGGCACTTTCGACAAACTCATCAACTGGGGGCGGTCTAACTCGCTCTGGCCACTCACCTTCGCCACCAGTTGCTGCGGTATCGAATTCGTGTCGCTTGGCGCGGCTCGCTTCGATATGGCCCGTTTTGGCTGGGAAGTTGCACGAGCCTCGCCACGTCAGGCCGACTTTATGATGGTGGCCGGTACCATCGTTAATCGTATGGTGCCCGTGTTCCGCCGTCTCTACGACCAACTTGCAGAGCCTAAATATGTGATTGCATGCGGCAGTTGCGCCATTTCCGGCGGCCCCTTCCGTCGCAGTTACCACGTGGCCAAAGGCATCGAAGAAATCGTGCCCGTCGACGTGTTTGTGCCCGGTTGTCCACCGCGTCCTGAAGCAATGATATATGGTATCATGCAACTTTCGCGCAAACTCAAAGTGGAAAAATTCTTCGGAGGTGTTAATCGGCAAGAAAGCCGCGAAGAGTTCCTTAAGTCTCACCCCATCGCCGCCGATGCCGATTAAGGCAGTCAGTGGTAAGTCAAACCTAATATAAAGCCTCAAACACTTTTTTCTATGGCTAACATTCAGGAAAAGATCGCCAAAAAGTTCCCGTCAGCAGTATTTTCTGCCGACAACTCGGCTATCCCTCAAATTACCATCGACGATGCCAACTTGCACAGCCTCGCGCTCGCTCTGCGCGACGATTGCGGCATGGATTATCTCGTGACTATTGCCGGTGTGGACCACGTCGATTCCCTCGGTGCTATATATTATTTAATGTCAACCAAGTCTCAAGAACTTTGTTCGATTGTAGTGTCGACTACCGACCGCGAGCACCCTTACATCCACTCTGTGGCTGATGTTTGGCATATCGCCGAAATCTACGAACGCGAAGTTTACGACTTCTTCGGCATTATCTTCGTCAACAATCCCGATATGCGCCGCCTTTTCCTCTCTATCGACTGGAAAGGGTTCCCCTTGCGCAAAGATTATGACGATCAGGACCCCAATCTCAATCCTATCTCGATTGAAAACGAACGCCAAAGTGACCTCACCAACGTATGGGTGGAAAAAGACGGCAAAGTGGTAAAAACCGAACGCGCTATTTTCGAACCTAACGACTTTGTGGTGAATATAGGCCCGCAACACCCCGCTACACACGGCGTTTTGCGTTTCCGCACCGCTGTAGACGGCGAAACTATCAAAAAAATCGACGTTTACATGGGGTATATTCACCGCGGCGTTGAAAAACTCTGCGAAAAACTCAATTACCCTCAAACTCTCCACTTCCTCGACCGATTAGACTACTTCAGCGGTCAAAACTACCACCATTGCCTCTGCAACCTCTATGAAAAGGCTGCCGGCATCGAAATAAGCCGCCGCGCAAAAGTTATCCGCGTGCTGATGGACGAATTAGCACGTATCGCTTCGCACTGTCTCTTCATCGGCACATATTGCATGGACCTCGGTGCCACTACAATGCTCTTCTATACGCTTCGTGTTCGTGAGCAAATCCTTGATATTATGGAGAAAACATGCGGCGCTCGCATGACTTTCAACTACCCATGTATCGGTGGTGTGATGCAAGATCTCCACGAGGACTTCGTCAAAGATGTCAAAGAACTTCTCGCTGTACTTCCGGCAAATATCAAAGAATACAACAAAATTTTTACCGGCAACGTTATCGCTAAAAATCGTATGGTTGGCGTCGGCACTCTCTCTCGCGAAGATGCTATAGCATACGGCGTTACCGGTCCTTCCGGTCGCGCATCTGGTTGGGCTTGCGACGTGCGCAAAACTCGTCCCTACTCCATCTACAGCGAACTTGACTTCGAAGAATGTCTCGCTACTGAAGGTGATTCAATGGCTCGCTTCAAAGTACGCATTGCCGAAATGGAACAATCCGCTCGAATCATCGAACAACTTATCGACAACATCCCCGAAGGCGAATATTGCGTAAAAGTGCCCAAAGTGCTTAAATTGCCTGCAGGCCAATGGTTCGAAATGGTCGAAGGTTGTCGCGGCACTTTCGCTATCTATCTCGAAAGCGATGGCGGCACAAAGCCCGCTCGCCTCAAAATCGCTCCTCCTTGCTTGCCTTTGGCTACAGTGGTCGACCACATCACCGCTGGTAGCAAGATTGCCGACCTTATCACAATCGGCGGCTCGCTCGACTATATTGTTCCTGATATGGACCGTTAAACCGATAAACCACTCTGATTATGGAATCTTTTTCATTTGCTAATCTCACTGCTGCCTTCCACAACCTCTTGCTCGATACACTCGGCATCCCCGGATGGCTCACCACCACCATCGAGTGTGTGCTTATCGGCTTAGGCATGCTCTTGGCATACTCTTTGTTGGCCCTGTTCTACATCTATTTCGAACGTAAAGTGTGCGCCGCATTCCAATGCCGTCTCGGTCCCAACCGCGTGGGGCCTTTCGGTTTGCTCCAAGCAATTGCCGATATGTTCAAAATTCTTATCAAAGAATTGATTGAACTCAATCACATCGACCGTTTCCTCTTTGCGCTCGCTCCTTACTTGGTAATTATTGCTTCGATGCTTTGCTTTGCTGTGCTCCCTTGGGGCGACGGCCTCCAAATCATTGACTTCAATATCGGCATCTTCTTCTTGCTGGCTTGCTCGTCGATTGGTGTGCTCGGCATCTTGTTGGCCGGTTGGTCGTCCAACAACAAGTTCACACTCATCGGCGCTCTCCGCTCAGGTGCCCAAATGGTAAGTTATGAACTCTCCATCGGCATCTCGGTTATCACCATGGTATGCTTGGCCGGCACAATGAGCGTCCCCGGTATCGTTGAGCAACAACGCGACTTGTGGTTCATCTTCGGTGGCCACATTCCCGCTATCCTTGCTTTCATCATCTACATCATCGCCGGTACAGCCGAAACCAACCGCGGCCCGTTCGACCTTCCTGAAGCAGAATCCGAACTTACAGCCGGTTACCACACCGAATACTCCGGTATCCACTTCGGCTTCTTCTACCTTGCCGAATACCTCAACCTGTTCATCGTATCCGGCGTGGCCACTCTGCTCTTCTTTGGTGGCTGGATGCCCCTTCATATCCCCGGTTGGGACGGCTTCAACGCTGTGATGGATTACATCCCCTCGATCATTTGGTTCATTGCTAAAGCCGTGGCTATCAGCTTTGTAATTATTTGGTTCAAGTGGACCTTCCCCCGTTTACGTATCGACCAACTTCTCTCCTTGGAATGGAAATACCTCCTTCCCATAGGTCTCTTCAACTTGGTGCTGATGACTCTTGCCATCACATTCGGCTGGACTTTCTAAATCGTATTTAATTAACCCTCCTTATACGCTGAAAAACAATGAGCGAAAATACAGGCAAAATTGCACAAGTAATCGGCCCGGTGGTCGACGTGGCATTTGAAGGCGAGGGCAACGCTCTGCCCCCTATCTATACCGCCCTCAAAATCACCCGCGAAGACGGCTCTGAACTCATCCTCGAAGTAGAGCAACACATCGGCGAAGACACAGTACGCTGTGTGGCTATGGAAAGTACCGACGGCCTCCGTCGCGGTATGCCCGTGGTCAACCTCGGCCAGCCAATCTCTATCCCTACCGGCGACCAAGTGAAAGGCCGTTTGATGAATGTTATCGGTAATGCTATCGACAACCTCCCCGACCTCAGCCGCGAAAATACCAAGGCTATTCACCAACCGGCTCCCTCATTCGAAGACTTAACCATCGGCACTGAGATTCTCTCTACCGGTATCAAGGTTATCGACCTGCTCGAACCTTATAGCAAAGGTGGTAAAATCGGTCTGTTCGGCGGCGCTGGCGTGGGCAAAACCGTGCTCATCATGGAACTTATCAACAATATCGCCAAAGGCCACGATGGCTTCTCGGTATTCACCGGCGTTGGTGAACGTACCCGCGAAGGCAACGACCTGTTGCGCGAAATGATTGAAAGTGGTGTAATGCGCTACGGCGATAAGTTCAAAGAAGGTATGGAAAAAGGCGAATGGAACCTTAAAGACGTCGACCTCAAAGAACTTAGCCAATCTCAAGCCTCGCTCGTGTTCGGTCAGATGAATGAACCCCCAGGCGCACGTCTGCGCGTGGCCCTGAGCGGCCTTACCGTGGCTGAACAATTCCGCGATCAAGGCGCAGGCGGTAAAGACGTATTGCTCTTCATCGACAACATCTTCCGTTTCACTCAAGCCGGCTCCGAAGTGTCTGCATTGCTTGGCCGTATGCCTTCTGCTGTAGGTTATCAACCCACATTGGCATCGGAAATGGGTATGTTGCAAGAACGTATCACCTCCACTAAAAATGGTTCTATCACTTCCGTACAGGCCATCTACGTGCCTGCCGACGACCTTACCGACCCTGCTCCTGCTACCACTTTCTCCTTCTTGGATGCTACAACCGTGCTCTCGCGTAAGATTTCCGAACTCGGTATCTATCCCGCAGTTGACCCTCTCGAATCTACATCTCGCATTCTCGACCCCAACATCGTGGGCGAAGACCACTACAATACCGCTCAAGCCGTTAAGCAACTGCTCCAAAAGTATAATGAACTCCAAGACATCATTGCCATTCTTGGCGTAGATGAACTCTCCGACGAAGACAAACTTGTGGTGGCACGCGCTCGTCGCGCTCAGCGTTTCCTCTCACAACCATTCCACGTGGCCGAACAATTCACAGGCCTCCCCGGCGTAATGGTTCCCCTGAGCGAAACTATCCGCGGCTTCAAGATGATTCTCGACGGCCAAATGGATAAATATCCCGAACAAGCATTCCTCAACGTCGGCACTATCGACGACGCTATAGCTAAAGGCGAACGTCTCTTAGCCGAAGTGAAGTAATTACTATCCAACCATTAACAATTATAGCACCATGACACTAAAAATTATTTCGGCGCAAGAAATCGTGTTTGAAGGTGAAGTATCTTCCGTGACTCTACCCGGCACTATGGGCGCATTTACTGTGCTCAACAATCACGCCTCGCTGGTGTCGACTCTCGTTGCCGGCAAAATCACCTACACTGATGCTTCCGGCGAGCAATCCCGCCATATCGAAGGCGGACTGGCCGATGTCGACCACAACGTAGTGTCTGTTTGCTTATATTAGTATCAGCCATGACCCGTTTCCTGTATATCCTCATCCTGTCGGTGCTCACTCTCGCACCATTGAACGCTTCGGCTTCCGAAAGCGAACAAGGTGGTAGTGGCGTCGATGCCAAGGAACTCATTTTCGACCACCTAGGCGATGGTTATGGTTGGGAAGTGCCTTTCAACCACCATGTACGTATGCCTTTGCCCATTATCGTAAAAGGCTCCGATGGTTGGCATATCTTTTCTTCATCTCACCTTCAACATGGCGAAGCATATACAGATGGCTCAGCAACATTCGTCATTGGTGGTGAAGACAGCCAATTCAAAGGCAAAGTGGTTGAAATCGTCAATGGTCAAGAACTTCGCCCCTTCGACATCAGCATTACCAAAAACGTGTGCGCTCTATTCATCACTGTCGCCCTCGTTATCGGTTTGATGATGTGGCTCGCATCGTTCTATCGACGAAATGGTATGAAAGCACCCCGACGTGGCCTTGGGGCAATCGAATCACTCCTCACTTTCGTCTACGAGGGCGTGATTAAGTCAATACTCGGCCCTGACGGTCGCCGCTTCGCCCCATATCTGCTCACAGTGTTCTTCCTCATCTTCTTTATGAACATTTTGGGCTTGATTGTGGTATTCCCCGGCGGTGCTAACCTCACCGGCAATGTCGCCGTTACTCTCACCTTGGCTACACTCACCTTCTTGGTTACAAACATCTTCGCCACCAAGCATTACTGGCTCGAAATGTTCTGGCCAGACGTGCCCGTGTGGCTCAAGTTCCCCCTTTTCCCCATCATGCAACTTATCGAAGTATTCGGTATGTTCACCAAACCGGCAGCTCTCACCGTGCGTCTGTTTGCCAATATGATGGGCGGTCACATGATTGTATTAGTTCTCACACTGCTTATCTTCATCTTCTCCGGCTTGTTTGGCGCAGGAGTTGGTGCAGGCACCACAGTAATCTCCCTCGCTTTCTCTATCTTTATGTTGCTGCTCGACTGCTTGGTTAGTTTCATCCAAGCCTACGTGTTCACCATGCTGTCGACCATCTTCATCTCCTTGGCTCAAGTGCATGTCCACCATGCTCCAGAAGCCGCAAATTAATTAGTATACAATAAACAAAAATAACAAACTCTAAAAACGTAAAAATTATGTTAGGAATCTTAGCTCAAGCAGCCGAACAGGCTCTCAATCTCTCGGGTGTTGGCGCATGCATTGGCGCCGCAATCGCTGCAATCGGTGCCGGCATCGGTATCGGCAAAATCGGTGGCTCCGCCATGGAAGCAATCGCTCGTCAACCCGAAGCCGCAGGCGACATCCGTAGCTCTATGATCGTTATCGCCGCCCTTATCGAAGGTGTGGCTCTCTTCGCTGTGATCGTTTGTATCCTCGCTCTGTTCGTATAATCTTAAGGCTCCAAACCCTATTATAAAGTACAATGGAACTATTCACTCCTGATTTCGGCTTGGTCTTTTGGATGTTCGTGGCCTTTGCCGTGCTCTTCTTCATCCTGTGGAAGTGCGCTTGGCCGATGATTCTTAAGACAGTCGATTCACGTGCCGACTTAATCGACAAGGGAGTGGAATATGCACAACGCGCCAAAGAACAACTCGACAACGCTCGTGCCGAAGCAAAGAGTATTATCGACGAAGCACGCCGCCAACAAGGCGAAATGATTCGCGAATCTGAAAAACTCAAAACTCAAATGGTGGAGCAAGCTCGCTCCGCTGCTAAAGCCGAAGCGCAAAAAGAGATGGACAGCGCCAAAATGCAAATCGCACAGCAACGAAAAGAAGCTGAACATCAATTCCGCAACCTCGTCAGTGAGTTGGCCCTTCAAATCGCTTCTAAAGTGGTTGAAGACCAAATGAAGGACTCTTCTGCCCAAACTAAACTCGTTAACCAACTCCTCGACAAAATAGAAAGCAAAAACTAATCTCTAATGAACGAAGGATTAATCCCGCGCCGTTACGCCAAGGCTTTATTCAAAGTCGATACCGAGCGCAATTCTGCAAATCGCTCGTATGAGTTGATGAAACAACTCTGCGTTGCTTTTAAATCCAATCGCCAACTCGCTGCGGTTGTCAACAACCCTTTTGTCGACAACGCCGACAAGGTGCGCTTGCTTAATAGCGCTGCCGGCGCTCAGGCGCGGGACACCACCTTCGCCGATTTTTTGCAATTGCTTGTCGAAAATCGTCGGGTGGGAATCATTCTCCCGATCGCTATGGCCTACATCGACATCTTCCGCAAAGCTAACAATGTGCGCTGCGTCGAAGTCGTTGCTGCCGCTCAACCCGATGCCAAAACAATCGACCGCATCAAATCTGTGGTCAATTCTTGCATCGGCCATGCATCTATGGAATTCTCTACTCGCGTTGATGAAAATATCATCGGCGGGTTCAT
Source organism: Bacteroidales bacterium (assembly GCA_004552725.1). Classification (GTDB taxonomy): domain Bacteria; phylum Bacteroidota; class Bacteroidia; order Bacteroidales; family Muribaculaceae; genus CAG-873. The sequence continues at coordinate 11,262 of SFNM01000016.1, forward strand.
TATCAACATCGACAACGAATGCCTCGACGCGTCGATTCGTAATCGGTTCAAAGAGATGCGTCTCACCCTGCTCAATTAATCTCAACCTTAACGCTATTTGCCCACAATGATAAATCCAAGCGAGATTTCTGAAGTTTTAAAACAACAACTCGAAAGCGTTAACTCTAAAGTTAACTTCGAAGAAGTAGGCCAAGTGCTCGAAGTTGGCGACGGCGTCGCTCACGTCTATGGCCTGGATAACGTCTTAGCCAACGAATTGGTAGAATTCGAAAACGGCGTAAAAGGCGTGGCGCTTAACCTCGAAGAAAGCAACGTTGGTGTAATCCTACTCAACAACGTTGACAAAATCACCGAAGGTATGAGCGTGCGTCGTACACGTCAAATCGCTTCTATCCCCGTGGGCGAAGGCCTCCTCGGCCGCGTAATCAACGTCCTCGGTGAACCTATCGACGGCCGCGGCCCTATCGACGGCAAACTCATCCCACTCCCCCTCGAACGTAAGGCTCCGGGCGTGGTTTACCGTCAACCTGTGAACCAACCTCTTCAAACAGGTATCAAAGCCGTTGACTCAATGGTGCCCATCGGCCGCGGCCAACGCGAACTTATCATCGGCGACCGCCAAATCGGCAAAACCGCCATCGCTATCGATACCATCATCAACCAACGCAAAGAATTCGAAGCCGGCAAGCCCGTTTATTGCATTTACGTCGCTATCGGCCAAAAAGCATCGACAATCGCCGCTACCGTCGAAACACTTCGTCGCAATGGCGCTATGGACTACACCGTCGTTGTGGCTGCTTCCGCTTCCGACTCCGCTTCCATGCGCTATTATTCACCCTTTGCCGGCGTTGCAATCGGCGAATACTTCCGCGACTCCGGTCGCGACGCACTCATCGTTTACGACGACCTATCCAAACAGGCCGTTGCTTACCGCGAAATCTCCCTGATTTTGAAGCGCCCCTCCGGCCGCGAAGCATATCCCGGTGATATTTTCTATCTCCACTCGCGCCTGCTCGAACGCGCTGCAAAAATCATCAACAACAACGAAATCGCTTCCCGCATGAACGACCTGCCCGAAGCACTTCGTCCAATGGTTAAAGGTGGAGGCTCTCTCACAGCCCTCCCAATCATCGAAACACAAGCCGGCGACGTGTCCGCTTACATCCCTACCAACGTAATCTCCATCACCGACGGCCAAATCTACCTCGAAACCGCCCTCTTCAACCGCGGTATTCGCCCCGCCATCAACGTCGGTATCTCCGTGTCACGTGTAGGTGGTAACGCCCAAATCAAATCAATGAAAAAAGTGGCCGGTACCCTCAAAATTGACCAGGCTCAATTCCGCGAACTCGAATCCTTCACAAAATTCGGTGGCGACATCGATGCCGTGACTGCCCGCGTTATTGACAAAGGTCGCAAAAACGAACGACTTCTCATCCAACCGCAATATCATCCAGCTGCCGTCGAAGACCAAGTAGCAATCATCTTCTGCGGCGTTAACGGTTTGCTCGAGAAAATCCCCGTAGAACGCGTGGCTGAATTCGAATCTCAACTCCTTCAACTCCTTCACGCTAAATACAAAAACGACGTGCTCGATGTGTTAGCCTCCGGCCAACTCACCGACGATGCTACAGCCAAACTCCGCGACGCTGCTGCATCCGTTGCCGCTCAATTTGCTTAATCACTCTAAATTCACCCGCAAATGGCAACATTAAGAGAATTAAAAGGACGCATCGGCTCGGTGGCCTCCTCGGAGAAAATCACCGGCGCCATGAAGATGATTTCCTCGGCTAAGATGCACAAAGCCGAAGGCGCTCTTCGTCGCCTTCAGCCTTACCGCTCTGCAATCGAAACAATCATCGCCAACTTGCTCTCAGCCGATGTCCCCTTCACCTCGCCGCTGGTCGAAGAACGACCCCTGCAGCGGGTGACATTAGTTGTGCTCGGCTCCGACGACGGCCTCTGTGGCGCTTACAACGTTAACTTGGCGAAATTTGTCGAAACCCATATCGACCAATTATTCGCTAATCACGGTGCTGATATCACAATTGACATCGTGGCGGTTGGCAAAAAAATGGCCAAAGCATGCCAACGACTCGCCCGCGCTAACGTATATGTAATAGAATCAACCGAAGTCAACTCCAAAAGCGAAGGCGACCAAGTCAAATCATTCGAGGCTAACCTGCGCAATCAATTCCTCAACGGTGATACCGACTGCGTAGAAATCTTGTATATGCACTTCCGTAGCGCCGGCAAACAAGTCGCTACTGCCGACAAATTCTTGCCCCTGTCACCGGCTAATTTCTCCACCGATAAAGCCACGGCCACCGCTCGCCCGTACCTCTTCGAGCCAAATGCCGCCGATATCTTCGCGGGCGTGTTGCCTATGTATCTCCTTTCGATGGCTCAAGAAGTTTTCATCGAAAACCGTGCATCAGAGCAGGCTGCTCGCGTTATGGCTATGCAAAGCGCCAACGACAACGCCAAGAAACTCCTCGATCAATTGCGACTTGAATACAATAAACTGCGTCAACAATCAATTACAACCGAGCTTCTCGACATCGTCGGCGGACAAGTGCGTGATTGAAATCATTATCAGAATATAAACCATCTACATAATATCTAACAAATGGGTAGTGTAAAAGACTATTTCTCATCTTTGGGCTCGGGTGTGGCTTCGCTGCTGAAAGGTATGCAAGTCACCGGTAAGGAGTTCGTGACTCCTAAAATTACCGAGCGTTATCCCGAAGATCGCGACACCTTCAAATGGCCCGAACGTTTCCGCGCCATTCTTACGCTCAAGTACGACGATAAAGGCGATCATAAGTGCATCGCTTGCGGCACCTGCGAACGCAATTGCCCCAACGGCACCATCACCATCGAATCTAAGATGGTCGACACCCCCGCCGGCACCAAAAAGAAAAAACTCGTCCGCTATCTTTACGATCTCGGCAGTTGCACTTTTTGCCAACTCTGCGTCACTTCTTGCCCTACCGACGCACTCGAGTTTAACAACGACTTTGAGCAAGGCGTGTTCACACGCTCCAAATTAGTAAAACAACTCAATTATCTCCCCGAAAAGCCCGAACCGGAACTCACCGAGGAGCAAAAAGCCAAAATTGCCGCCGAGCGCGAAGCTAAGATAGCCGCTGCCAAGGCTGCGGCTGCTGCTAAAGCCGCAGCTCAAGCCGCTGCCGGAACAGCTCAAACTGCCACAGCCACATCTGCTGCTGACGACGCGGTCGCTAAGGCTCTCGCTGCAGCCGCAGGCGACCCCGAAAAAGAAGCAAAAATTAAAGCCGCTTTAGAACGCGCTGCCGCTCTCAAAGCTCAGCGCGAAGCCGCTAAAGCCGCTCAATCAGATACAAAAAAATAATTAATATATGGATTCAGTAGGAAGTATCATCTTGTACGTGGTTGTCGCCGCTGCGATAATCATCTTCTCGGTACTGGCTGTGACCACTCGCAAAATTTTGCGTGCTGCCACATACCTGCTGTTTACACTCTTCGCCACTGCCGTAGTCTACTTTATGCTCGACTACCAGTTCCTCGGAGCAGTGCAAATAGCCGTGTATGCCGGCGGTATTGTCGTTCTATTCGTCTTCGCTATTTTGCTCACGTCGCACCCGGGCCACTCTTCCGAACGCCTCGCTTCCAAGCGTCGCGTTATCGGTTTGATTGCTTCGCTGGCCATGCTCGCCGTAGCGGGGTACTCTCTGTTCTCCCGCATCAACCTCTTCAACGCCGCTCCTCAACTTACACCCGAGCAAGCCGTTGATATGGACAAAATCGGCACCGCCATTCCCGGCACCGGCGATGGTCAGTATCTCCTCCCCTTCGAAGCAATCTCTGTGTTATTGCTCGCTTGTATAATCGGTGGCATCGTTGTTGCCCGCAAACGCTAATTTGTTATGGAACTGAAAGCTATTTACTACCTCATTCCGTCGCTGATTATGTTCTGCTGCGGCCTCTACGGCTTTATCACCCGTAAGAATATGATTGCTATGCTTATCTCGCTGGAATTGATGCTTAATGCAGTGGATATGAACTTCGTTATCTTCAACCGTTTCCTCTTCCCGGGGCAAATGGAAGGTATGATGTTCACCCTCTTCGCTATTGCCATCGCTGCAGCCGAAACCGCCCTCGCAATCGCTATTATTATTAATGTGTTCCGCTGGGTCAACAATATCGACGTGCGTGAACTTAATAAAATGAAATTCTGATTGTCATGAGTCCGATTATCCCCTTGCTGATCCTTGTTATTCCCTTGTCCATGTTCTTATTCCTGGGCATCGTGGGTTGCAAGTTATCACACAAAACCGCAGGCGTGCTCGGCACTCTGGGCATGGGCACCACTTTAGTGCTGGCTTATCTCACTGCATTTACTTATTTCTTCGACCCCCAATTCATCGATGCTGCCGGCGAACGCATCCAACAAGTGCTCTTCGACCAAACCTGGCTCCATTTGTATGATAACCTCTCTATCAACCTTGGGTTCCTCATCGACCCGATTTCAGCGATGATGCTTGTAGTCATTACAACCATCTCATTTATGGTGCACCTCTATTCGCTCGGTTATATGCACGGCGAAAAAGGTTTCCAACGCTACTATGCATTCCTTTCGCTCTTCTCTTTCTCGATGCTCGGCCTCGTAGTCGCTACCAACATCTTCCAAATGTACATCTTCTGGGAATTGGTGGGCGCTTCTTCTTACTTGCTCATCGGCTTCTTCTATACCAAACACTCCGCCGTGTCCGCTTCCAAGAAGGCTTTCATCGTTACCCGCTTCGCCGATCTCGGCTTCCTTATGGGTATCCTTGTTCTCAGTTACTACACAGGTACATTCGACTTCATTAAGATGACATCCGACCCATCTTGGGTATTAGCATCTACCGGAGGCGCTACCTTCATGGGCTGCTCCGTACTCACTTGGGCGCTCGTACTTATCTTCACCGGTGGTATGGGTAAATCTGCTATGATGCCCCTCCATATCTGGCTTCCCGACGCTATGGAAGGCCCAACTCCTGTATCAGCACTCATCCACGCTGCTACAATGGTTGTCGCCGGCGTTTTCCTGGTGGCTCGTATGTTCCCCGTTTACATGATGGAAGAAGCCGCAACCACTTTCGTCGTAGTGATTGGTGCTCTTACCGCTTTCTATGCCGCTATCGTGGCTTGCACTCAAATCGACATCAAACGCGTGCTCGCTTTCTCTACCATCTCCCAAATCGCATTTATGATGGTATCACTCGGCGTGGCTTCTGCCGGCAATGGCCAAGTTGAACACCACGGCCTCGGTTACATGGCTTCCATGTTCCACCTCTTCACTCACGCCATGTTCAAAGCCCTCCTCTTCCTTGGCGCAGGTGCTCTGATCCATGCCGTTCACTCCAACGACTACACTGCCATGGGTGGCCTCCGCAAATATATGCCTATCACCCACTGGACTTTCCTCATCGGCTGCTTGGCAATTGCAGGTATTCCCCCATTCTCCGGCTTCTTCTCCAAGGACGAAATCCTCAGCGCTTGCTACGCGTGGAGCCCCATCGCCGGTATGTGGATGACTATGGTAGCCGCGCTCACAGCGTTCTATATGTTCCGCCTCTACTTCCTCGTATTCCACTGGGAAGAACATAAGTGCGAACACCACACTCCCCACGATCCTCCAATGACCATGGCTCTGCCACTCATTTTCCTTGCTGCCGTTTCAATCGTAGCCGGTTTCATTCCATTCGGTCACTATGTTACTTGGAACCGCGAAGCATACGATATCCACCTCGACTGGACTATCGCCGGCACTTCAATCATCATCGCCGTGCTCGCCATCGCTTTCGCTTGGAAAATGTACTATCGCAAAAACGAACTTCCCTCCAAGTTCCGCAAAGCAGTGCCCGCCCTTTGGGATTGGTGCTTACACCGCTTCTACTGGGATGAACTCTATATGTTTATCACCCACAAAATCATCTTCGGCCTGATTTGCCGTCCTCTCGCTTGGTTCGACCGCCACATCATCGATGGCACTATGGATGCCTTCGCCGCTGTCACCAACAAAGCGTCCGAGGCTATCAAACCTCTCCAATCCGGCCAAGTTCAAATGTATGTTTGGGTATATGCCATCGGAACACTGCTCCTCGGTGCAATTACCGTGATTTGCCTCATCTAATAGAGCCAACCCTTTAAATAGCAATTCGATATGTTTTCAAATATATTAATTTACTTCGTAGTCATCCCGTTGCTGATGCTCGGCGCTCTTTTCCTCTGCCGCAACATCAAGCAAATCCGCGCGGTGGCAGTGGTCGGCTCTATCGGTCTGATTGCACTCAGCGTTTATCTCTTGGTGCAATACCTCGCCTTGCGTGCTGCCGGTGCCACCGACCCCATGCTCTTCCGCGATAGTTGGACATGGTTCGAACCTCTCAATATCCACCTTGCTGTGGGTGTCGATGGTATCTCTATCGCCATGATCCTCCTCTCATCTATCATCGTCTTCGCAGGTTCTTTCGCCTCTTGGACAATCGCTCAACCCAAAGAATTTTTCCTCTGGCTGATTTTGCTCTCAACCGGTGTGTTCGGCTTCTTCATCAGCATCGACCTCTTCACAATGTTTATGTTCTATGAAGTTGCACTCATCCCCATGTACCTCCTCATCGGCGTTTGGGGCTCCGGCAACAAGAACTACTCAGCCATGAAACTCACCCTCATGCTTATGGGCGGCTCCGCATTCCTTATGCTCGGCCTCATCGGTATCTACTACCACAGTGCTCCCGAAGGTAGCCAACTCACTTGGAACCTCCTCGAAATCGTTGAGAACAATGCCATCCCTCATGGCTGGCAACAGTTCCTCTTCCCCATGACTTTCGTTGGTTTCGGTGTCCTCGGTGCTATGTTCCCCTTCCACACTTGGTCGCCCGACGGTCACGCTTCTGCACCTACAGCCGTGTCGATGCTCCACGCCGGCGTACTGATGAAACTCGGTGGCTATGGTTGCTTCCGTGTTGCAATCTACACCATGCCTCAAGCCGCTCACGAACTCTCTTGGATATTCTTAATCCTCACCGGTATATCCGTTGTGTACGGTGCCTTCTGCGCTTGCGTCAAGACCGACCTCAAGTACATCAACGCATACTCCTCAGTGAGCCACTGCGGATTGGTGCTCTTCGCAATCCTTATGCTTAACACCACCGCTATGACCGGCGCTATCATGCAAATGCTCTCACACGGCCTTATGACTGCCCTCTTCTTCGCACTCATCGGTATGATTTATGGTCGTACCCACACTCGCGAAATCACTAAAATGGGCGGACTTATGCAGATTATGCCTTACCTCTCCGTTTGCTACGTCATCGCAGGTATGGCTTCCCTCGGTCTCCCGGGCCTTTCGGGCTTCGTAGCCGAAATGAGCATATTCGTCGGTTCATTCCAAGCCGGTATGGCCGACTTCCTCGCCGGTAACGGTTCCCTCCGCCTTGTATTCACCTTAGTTGCTTGCTGCTCTATCGTTATCACCGCAGTTTACATCTTGCGCGTAGTTGGCAAACTCCTCTTTGGTCCCGTACAAGACGACCATCACCGCTCACTTACCGATGCCACATGGTGGGAACGACTCTCCACCGTCACACTTATCGTTTGCGTGGCTGCTATCGGTTGCTTCCCCAACTTCTTCAGCGAACTTATCAAATTCACATTCTCGCCCGACATCTTCGCAGTGCTCGGCATGAACTAATTAAGCTATAGATTATGGACTACTCTCAATTTTTAGCAATGAAGCAGGAAATTGCACTGCTCGTAGTGTTCCTGCTGGTGTTCCTCTACGACACCTTCATGCCTCGCTCAAGCCAAAAAGGCCTCCCGGTTTTCACTACCATCCTTATGTTGGCTGCAACTGCCTTCGGCATCGCCGGTAGTTTCTGCTCTTGCTGCGCTGCTCCTACCGACGCATTTGCGGGCATGTACGAATCCTCCGCTGTAATTATCGGTATCAAGAACATCCTTAATATCGGTGTGGTTATCGTGCTCATTCAATCAATCAAATGGGCCAATGGTGAACTCATGATTATGCGCCGTGGCGAGTTCTACGAACTTCTGCTCGTTACCCTCTTCGGCATGTACCTCATGATTTCCGCACGCCACTTCCTCACCTTCGTAATCGGTCTCGAATGTGCATCGCTGCCACTCGCAGCCATGGTAGCCTTCGACAAAAACCGCTACGAAAGCCATGAAGCCGCTGTGAAATACATGCTTACAGCCGTATTCTCTTCAGCAATCTTTATGATGGGCCTTTCATTCGTGTACGCTCTCACCGGCTCCTTGTACTTCTCTAAGATTTACATTGCTCTCGCCGGACAGCAAAGCACAATGCTTATCATCGCTTTAGCGTTCGTAATCTCCGGCGTTGGCTTCAAACTCTCATTAGTCCCCTTCCATCTCTGGACCGCCGACGTTTACCAAGGCGCCCCCACCTCCGTCACCGCTTACTTCTCCGTAATATCCAAAGGCGCTGCTGCCTTCGCATTTATGGTGATACTCTCCCAAGTGTTCGGATTGTGGTTCGCAGAAGTTTGGGAATGGATGCTGTATGCACTCATTGTCCTTACCATTACCATCGGTAACCTCTTCGCCATCCGTCAGCGCAATATGAAGCGCTTCCTCGCATTCTCGTCAATCTCACAGGCCGGTTACATTATGCTCGGCATCATCGCCTACAATGCCCTCGGCGTGGCTGCAATGATGTTCTACATCCTGGTCTACATCTTCTCCAACCTCGCCGCCTTCGGCGTTATTGGGGCTATTGAGAATGCTACCGGCAAAGTATCAATGGACGACTACCGCGGTCTCTACCGCACCAATCCCCGTTTGGCATTCACCATGATGCTCGCCATGTTCTCTCTCGCCGGCATCCCGCCCTTCGCAGGCTTCTTCTCGAAGTTCTTCATCTTCACCGCTGCCCTGCAAGGTGCATCCCCCGCTATTTACGTCCTCGTGCTCATCGCTTTGATCAACACCATCATCTCCCTCTATTACTACCTTCTCGTGGTTAAAGCAATGTTCATCAGCGAAGAAGAATGTGTTATACCCACATTCCGTAGCGGTTGCGGCGAACGTATCGGCATGTGGATCTCCCTTGCCGGCGTTATGCTCCTCGGCCTCGCAAGTTGCGTATACAGTTACCTTATAGTTACTGCTGCCGATAGCAACATCGCCACCTTCTTCATCCACTAACCATCCAACCCTCCAATACCCTCGAAGGGCTGCGCCTCCCCCACCGGCGCAGCCCTTCGCATATCCACCTGTAAACCCCTAAAAATCAATCGGCAACAGGTAGAGCCGCCCACCTCCGCCCAAATCTGCCAAATCTGCGTTAAATCGTTCCCCGCCCGGCCGGCAAATCGTTAAAATCGTCTTAAACACCACCCACAACGGCTGAATCTGTGGGCCGTTTAACGGAATGTTAACGGCGATGAAATAGTTTTGAAATATTATTGGGCTAACTTTGCAGGCGAAATCAATGTCATGCCAAAATATGTTTCATTACTTTGCTAAATCGTTTTTAATTTGTAGTTTAGGTTTATTTTCCGCCTCGATGGCGGCTCGCGAAATCCGTGGTTGCATCACTGATGCCGCCACCGGCGAGACCCTCATCGGCGCTTCAATCACTGTCAAAGGCTCATCACAACAGGGTGTGGTCACCGGGTTGGATGGTTGCTATTCCATCAACACCGCCGATGCCGCGCCCGTGCTCATTTGTTCGTACATCGGCTTCCAGTCGCAGGAGAAGACCGCCACTGAATCGGTGGTGGACTTTGCGCTGAGCGAGAGCGTTACCGCCTTGAGCGAAGTCACCGTCACTGCCCGCGCGCACTCCTCCAACGAGGCCGGCGCCCGCCTTATCGAACGCCATGCCGCCAACGTGGTAAACGTGATGAGCGCCCGCGCCATGGAGCTGTCACCCGACGTGTCGGTGGGCAATATCATCCAACGCATGTCGGGCGTGACCGTCGAACGCAACTCCAGCGGCGAAGGCCAGTACGCCATCCTCCGCGGCATGGATAAACGCTACAATTACACCTTGGTCAACGGCGTGAAAATCCCCAGCCCCGACAACAAGAACCGCTTCGTGCCCTTGGATCTCTTCCCCTCCGAGATTCTCTCGCGGTTGGAGGTGAACAAGTCGCTCACCGCCGATTTGGAAGGCGACGGCATCGGCGGCGCGGTCAATTTGGTGATGAAAGACGCACCGTCATCGCGCCTGTTTGCCGCCAACCTCAGCACCTCGTACAACGCACTTTTCTTCGACCGCGACTTCCTGAGCTTCAACACCGGCGACATCGTGGGCCAATCGCCTGACGAGCGCATGGGCAACATCGGCAACAACCGCGTCACCGCTAACGACTTCAATATGACCAACTTGCGCGTGACCTCGCGCCGCCCCTTGCCCGACCTCTCCGCCGGCCTGTGCTACGGCGACCGCTTCTTCGCCAACCGCTTCGGCATGTTGCTTTCGGCCACCAACCAAGGCATGCACCGCGGCAAGGACATGGACTACTATGACTACACTTCAGCCACCGGCGACTACGAGCGCCGCACTTACTCCGATTACAAGCAGCGTTTGGCTCTCCACTCCAAATTCGACTATGCCATCACCCCGCAGCACCGATTGATGTGGTACAACGGCTATCTGGCCATGAGCGAAGACCAAGTCCGCCTGGCCGAGGGCGAGCAGGAGAACAACATCCGCATGCGCCATAATGTGCAGGGCATTTTCAACTCAACCCTCAGCGGCGAACATTACTTCTTGGACTCGCGCCTCAGCCTCGATTGGAGCGCTGTCTACTCGTATGCCAACAACAAGACGCCCGACAATACCCTCATCAACCTCCAAGGCTCGCACATCCAAACGCGCACTGCCGCCACCCGCCGCTGGGAGCACAACTCCGACCGCGACTGGGCCGGGTACCTCAACCTCTCCTACCTGCTCTCCTCCGACCTCACACTCAAAGTCGGCGGCATGTACCGCGACAAGTCGCGCACCTCGTTCTTCAACGAGTACACCTTCGACTCCGCCACCGGCACCGACTACTACCAAGTGTACGGCACCGACTGGACCAACTTCGACCAAATCCAACTCACCCCGCGCGAATACGGCAACGTGGGCGATCCGCTCAACTACGACGCCACCGAGCGCATCGGCGCCGCCTTCGCCATGGCCACCTTCACTCGCAACCGCTGGGAAGCCATCGCCGGCATCCGCGCCGAGCATACCAACCAAGGCTACACCTTGCGCTATCCCCGCAGCGTCGATGGCTCCGGCGAGCAAAACTATTGGGACTTCCTGCCCGACCTGCACATCAAATACCACTTGGCCGACAACATGAGCCTCCACCTGAGCTATGCTCGCGCCATCAACCGCCCCAGTTTCTTCGAAATCGTGCCTTACAGCATCATCAACGAAGAGTACAAGGAAAAAGGTAACCCCCAACTGCAGCACACCGTGGCCGACAATATCGACTTCCGCTGGGAATTTTTCCCCGGACAGAGCGAGCAAATCATGGCCGGCCTGTTCTACAAGCACTTACAGAACCCGATTGAATACAGCCTTATCAACGAGGGTCAAGACACCTACTACGTGCCCCTCAACCTGGGCGACGCCAACAACGCCGGCTTGGAAATCGACCTGTTGAAATACTTCCACTCCTTCGGCATCAAGTTCAACTACACCTACACCTACTCGCGCATCACCACCGACAAGCGCACCATGCAGGGCAACGACATCATCACCGTTAAGCAGCATCGTCCGCTCTTCGGCCAAGCCGCCCACGTGGCCAACCTCTCGCTGCTCTACCGCAATGACCGCCTCGGCATCGATGCCCAACTCACCGGCAGCTTCATCGGCAAGCGCCTCGCCGACATCTCCAACTGGCTCGACAACGACATCTGGGAGAATGAGTACTTCCGCATGGAGCTTTCGGCCGACAAGTCGTGGGACTGCGGTCTCAGCCTCTTCGTCAAGGCCACCAACCTGCTCAACCTGCCCTTGGTGCGCTACATTCACCAAGGCGAACACACCGACGGCGTCGACGCCGTGCGCTACCGCGGCAACGTGCTCGAGCGCAAGGAATGGTACGGTCAAACCATCACCGTCGGCTTCCGTTACAAAATCTGACAATCAACCAAATTTCAACAATAAACTATGAACATTACTAAAAAATCACTGCTGATGCTCGCTATGGCTGCCGCTCTGGTATGCTCTTGCAGCGACGACAACGACCAACCCGAACCCACTCCCGAACCACAACCGGAAACATCTGTCGACCAAGAAATTACTGACACCGAAATGCGCATGTGGGGCACGCTCAAAGCCGGCACGGTGCTTAACCTCGACCGCCATTTGGTGGTGCCCGCCGGCAAGTCGCTCACCATCGAAGAGGGCGTGCAAATCATCGTCAGCACCGCCGGCGTGGGTGTGAACCACACCCCGGTGGAAATCACCGTCGACGGCAACCTCTACGCCATCGGTTCCTCGGCCAAGCCCATCCTCTTCAGCGTTGACCCCTCGCTCCGCACCGATGCTAATGCCGTCAAAGGCCTGTGGGGCGGCATCGTCGGCACCGAATCCTGTGCCGAAATGGTGCTCGACAACGTAATCATTGAATACACCGGTGCCGAAGTCATCGAAGGTTCGCCCGCCGCCACTGCCGGCATATACACCGCCGGCGACGACGCCTATCCACAAGTGACCACCAACAACATCAACGGCAAGTACGTCATCACAAACTCCACCATCCGCTATGGCGCATCCGATGGCATCTACCTCATGGGCGGCAATGCCATCGTCACCAACAACATTTTTGCTGCAAACGGCGCAACCGGAGGCGAAGCAGTAAATATGAAAGCCGGTGTTGTAGCCGACGTGGCCGGCAACGTGATGTTCTCGCCAAATACCAATGGTCTCAAACTCTCTTCCTCCGGCCAAAGTGAAACTCGTTCGCAAGCAAAAGTTAATGCGTATAACAATACCATCATCAACGCAGGTTGGCGTCGCGATGGCGAAAAGGGCGGCTCGATTTATGTGGAGAAGAACATCCTCGTGAATATAGTTAACAACCTCATTGTCAACTGTAAATTCCGCGCCATGACCCCCAAATACACCGACCCCAACAAGACCGACGGCGGTTACGATGACAAGTCGTTGATTGACTACAACTTCTATACCGGCGGTACTCAAGCAGTGGAAATCACCGGCGAAGCCACTGTGGGCAATCCTCTCGAAGGCTACAACCAAAACAACAAGAACTACAACCCCGCCGTCGACACGCACAGCATCATAGCTTCCGTTGGCAACCCCATCGACCCCGGTTTCCTTAACTTCAACATAAATCAAGTGCCTCTCACTCAATGTGTTTATAATTCCTCCTGGAGCTTCGGCCTCAAATCCGGTGCAGCAGCCCTCAGCGGAGCCAACGGCTCACTCACTCCTTACTTCGCCGGCGGTATGCTCGTAGGCTCCACCACTTACTCTTCACCCGCTGTTCAACCTTACTTCGGCGCTCTCGGCCTTAACTGATTGTTATGAAGCGAATTACACTTATTGCGGCCCTGCTGCTCAGCTTTGTGGCAGCATCCGCCCAGCTCTCACTTTACCTCGCTAACGACCTCGGCCGTAATGGCTACTATCAGCAGAAGCAAATCGCTGCGCTGATGGGCGCCATGGCTGAGGAGGACGGTCCAGAAGCCGTGCTCGCCCTGGGCGACGTGCACCACTTCGAAGGTGTGGCTTCGGTCAACGACCCCCTGTGGCTCACCAACTTCGAGCTCATCTACGACCATCCCGAGCTCATGATTCCCTGGTATCCCGTGTTGGGTAACCACGAGTACCGCGGCAACACTCAAGCCGTGCTCGACTATGCCCACGTCAGCCGCCGGTGGTGCATGCCAGCCCGCTACTACTCGCTCCGCTTCGAGGACGACGGCATCACCGTGCGAGTAATCATGCTCGACACCACCCCGCTCATCGACAAGTATCGCAACGATTCCATCACCTATCCCGATGCCCACCTCCAAGACGCTGACGCTCAGCTCGCTTGGCTCGAAGCCGAACTCGCTGCCGCCGCCGAGGATTGGGTCATCGTCACCGGCCATCACCCCGTGTATGCCGACACCTCCAAGGATGAATCCGAGCGCACCGACATGCAAGCTCGGGTAGGGGAAATTCTCCGCCGCCATCGCGTGGACTTCTACATCTGCGGCCACATCCACAATTTCCAACACATCCGCCCCGCCGGACAAAAAGTGGACTATGTGGTCAACTCCTCCGCCTCGCTTTCGCGCACCAAGGTCAAAGCCGTAGAGGGCGCCCAATTCATCAGCGACGAAGCCGGTTTCGCCCGCCTCACCGCCACCGCCACCACCCTCACCCTCGACCTCATCAACGCCGAAGGCAAAACACTGCACACAATCCAACGTAGCAAATAAGAGTAAGTAAAGAAGGAATGGCCGCGCGACTTAATCCCGCGCGGCCTTTATTTTGCACAAATAGTTTCGGCCGGAATACTATCTAACTGCTTTTTTATTTGTTCAAACGTACAATTCAAGTCGAGCGTGCGATAGTAAATCATATTCCCATCTTTCCATTTCATGTGTCCGTTGGGAGTGATTTCTTCATCAGTCTTAGCATAAAGAAGCATTCCATCAGTTGTGCCCGAGTGATTTTTATCGTGATTTAAAACGTGAAAGCGTTTTTCAAAAGAGTTTATTCCGGATGGATGATTTTGGTGAGAGCGTCGATGTATGTGGTGAGGGCTTGGCGTCCGGTGGGCGTGAGCCGTGCTGTGGTGCGTGTGCGTCGGCCCACAAATCCCTTTTCAATAGAGATATAGAGAGACTTAGCCAACGTGTCGAGGTGCGAACTGAGGTTGCCCGCGGTGGCTCCGGTGACCTGTCGCAAGTAATTGAAGTCGGCCTCTTCCACCGAGAGCAAAGTGGTCATTATGCGAAGCCGCAATTCGTTGTGTATCAGTTGGTCGAGTTGCATCGTTGCACATATTTATGGTTGAGCACATGACCGGGAATGATGAACATTGCTATGAAGCCAACAATGATTGTTGGCATCACCCATGCCATCGACAATTCAATGTCAGCGCAAACCGCAGTGGTGAGTGCCAAGCCGATTGTCAATCCAATTATCCGCCCGTTGTGCACCAACGCTCTTGCAGCGCTATGCCTTGCACAGTCAGCATCAGTCCTACAATCACAAACGGGTAGAGCAACATCACCTCCCAAGCGTCCTTGCCGGCAAAAAGCATCAACCCGAGGCAAGCAAATGTCAACAAAATAGCGGCCCATGCAATCACCGCCCAGCAGCGAGAAAGAATATTGTCGATTGTAGTCACGGCACCACGTTGCTCACGCTGGCGACGCAGTAAGTGAGGCGTTACCGTCCCGCCAATTATCCAAATTAAGAAGAACAAGAAGTTGAATGCCGGATGTTTGAACACTACCAAACCGCCCCAAACCAGAAGCGACACAGCCACGCAGGTGTAGCCCCATACCAACATTGTTGAACCACTGCACAGCCCCAATCGGCGACGATTGTCGGCAATCGTTTGCGCCATCACATTCAGCGCGTCTGAAGAAGATAAATTACTCATATCTGATTTATTTAAGTTGTATTATCAAAACAGTTTGCACTACAAACCACTTTGCAAAGTTATAAAAACAATCTAAATACACAAAATATTTTTCAATAAAAATACAGAAAAAATCTTGCATATACCAAAAGTGCTTTATAATAGATGTAAATACTGCCAAAAATATCGCGAAAATTGCTTATTTTGCATTTTTCTGAAAAATTATCGTTCAAATATTTGGCCAATTCAAAAATAATGCCTAACTTTGCATCGCAATTGAGAGAAACGCTCCTTGCAACCACAAAATTGATTCGCTAGCTCAGTTGGTAGAGCACAACACTTTTAATGTTGGGGTCCTGGGTTCGAGCCCCAGGCGGATCACCAAAGGGTCATCATCTACTAAAGATGGTGACCTTTTCTTTTTGCTCTTACTAACCTATCACTCAACAACTTGCATTTTGTAACATTTTGATTTAGAATGTTTTAGCAAAAACTTTGCTAAAATTGGGATCAATGTAAAAATCGGTTGAAATGTTAAAACTTAGGCGGGATGTTTACATAGAAAGTCACTA
>SFNM01000017.1 GCA_004552725.1 Bacteroidales bacterium
AACAACCGGAAAAATCGCCTCCAACCGCCTCATAATACTCCGCAAATGATAGTGGATAGATGTGTATTTCATAGCCGCGGCCTCTAAACTCAGTTGCTACGTCTTTTGAAAGAAAGCGTGAATTGCTACCCGTCACATAGCAATCTACATTCTTTATATGAAGCATACTGTTCAGCGCATCTACAAAATCTTTCATCATCTGCACCTCATCAATTATGACATAATACTGCTGCGTGTCCTCAATTCGCGCTTCTACGTACTTCACCAAAGTGAGAGGCTCGCGTAGTGAAGCATTGCGCACATCATCAAGGGAAATTGTAATGATGTGATCAGACCTTACCCCCTGCTGCTCAAGCCACGAACGAAAGATTTCGAACAGAAGATACGTTTTACCGCATCGCCGCAATCCGGTCACTATCTTTATCATTCCATTGTGCCGCGCGCCAATAAGTTGATTGAGATAAAAATCACGCTTAAATTCCATAATTGGCTAGTTTTGCTTATTTTTTCATCCGCAAAATTACATATAATTCAGCAAATTAGCAAGCAACTTTGACAAAAAGTGGTAAAATTACCACTTTTTGTCAAAGTTATCTCTACCAAATATCACACGTCTCTCTTACATCCACATTGCGCCCCACCTCCACAGTTAATTTTGTGGTGCAACACCCGCCGAACCTCCGCACCTTCTTCCCTACCTTATATATAGAGCGAGGACGCCGATTGGCGCCCTCGCTCTGTTGGTATGATAGCCGGATGATTAGGCTTGTTCGGGTGCTACGCCCCATTGCTGTTGCGCAAGGCGGCGATAGTTGTTGTAACGCCATTGAGCGTTTTCTTTGGCGGCTGCGAAGAGTTCTTCGGCTTGGTCAGGCAGTTGTTTGAATACTGACGCGTAGCGCACTTCGCCTTTGAGGAAGTCGGAGAATTTATCCCAATCAGGCTCTTTGGAGTCGAGCGAGAACGGGTTCTTGCCTTCGGCTTCGAGGGCGGGATTGTAGCGCCACAGGTGCCAGTAGCCACATTCCACTGCACGTTGTTGCTCCAATTGAGCGTGGCCCATGCCGGCGCGCAGACCGTGGTTGATACAGGGCGAGTAAGCGATAATCAACGACGGACCGTCATAGGCTTCGGCTTCGCGAATAGCCTTGAGAGTTTGAGCGTTATCGGCACCCATTGCCACTTGTGCCACGTAAACGTAGCCGTAGGTCGAGGCAATCAGGCCGAGGTCCTTCTTGCGGATACGTTTGCCGGCAGCGGCAAATTTGGCGATAGCGCCCAGCGGTGTTGCTTTCGAGGATTGACCGCCGGTGTTGGAGTAAACTTCGGTGTCGAGCACGATTACGTTCACATTTTGGCCGGAAGCGAGCACGTGGTCGAGGCCGCCGAAGCCGATGTCGTAAGCGGCACCGTCGCCGGCGATAATCCATTGGCTGCGAGCCACGATGAAGCCCTTCAGTTCGAGCAGAGCGCGGCAGTTGTCGCATTGGCATGCTTCAGCCAAGGGAATGAGTTCGTTGGCTACTTCGCGGGTGACGCCGGCAGAGTTGCGGTTGTCGAGCCACTTTTGAGCGAGGGCCTTGATTTGGTCAGAGCACTTGTCGCAAGCGGTAAGGCGGGTCATGATGTCGGCCACGCGCGAGCGAATTTTGTCGGAAGCGATGTGCATACCGAGGCCGTATTCAGCAAAGTCCTCAAACAGCGAGTTACCCCAAGCGGGACCGTTACCTTCAGCATTAGTGCAGTAAGGTGTCGAGGGCACAGAACCGGAGTAGATCGAGGAGCAACCGGTGGCGTTGGCTACCATTTCGTGGTCGCCAAACAGTTGCGAGATGAGTTTCACGTAAGGAGTTTCACCGCAACCGGAGCAAGCGCCGGAGAATTCAAACAGCGGAGTAGCAAATTGCGAGTTCTTCGCATTGAGTTTGATGTCCACGAGGTTTTGCTTGGAAGCCACGGCGGTGGTGCAGTAGTCCCATTGCTTTTGCACTTCGAGTTGGGTTTCGAGGGGCTTCATTTCCAGAGCCTTCACGCCCTTCTTGCCGGGACATACGTCAACGCAGTTGCCGCAACCGAGGCAGTCCATAACGTCGACGGATTGAATGAAGCGCATACCTTTGAACGCAGTGCCGATAGCGGGGATAGAAGCCTCTTCGCCGAAGGGAGCGGCTGCGAGTTCGTTGGCGTCGAGCACAAACGGACGGATAGCAGCGTGAGGACAAACGAATGCGCACTTGTTACATTGGATACAGTTCTCTTCGAGCCATTCGGGGACGAAGGCGGCTACGCCACGTTTCTCGTAGCGGGCGGTGCCTTGCATCCAGTGGCCGTCGGCAGCGTTGGCGAAGTCGGACACGCGCAACAGGTCGCCGTCTTGAGCGTTGATGGGACGAACGATGTCGTTGATGAAAGCGGGGTCGTTGTTTTCGGCCTTGGGGTCATCGGGGAGGGATGCCCATGCGGGGTCAACTGCGAGGTTGTGGTATTCATTGCCACGATCCACGGCTGCGTAGTTCTTATCAACCACATCTTGGCCCTTCTTGCCGTAAGACTTCACGATGAACTTCTTCATTTGCTCTACAGCGAGGTCCACGGGAATTACTTCGGTGATGCGGAAGAATGCGCTTTGAAGGATGGTGTTGGTGCGGTTGCCAAGGCCGATTTCCTGCGCAATCTTGGTGGCGTTGATATAGTAAACGGTGATGTTGTGTTGAGCGAAGTAGCGTTTAACCTTGTTGGGCAGGTTGGCAGCGAGTTCGTCGCCTTCCCAGATGGTGTTGAGCAGGAAAGTACCACCGTCGCGCAAGCCGCGGGTCACATCGTACATGTGCAGATATGCTTGCACGTGACATGCCACGAAGTTGGGGGTGTTCACCAAGTAAGTGGAGCGGATGGGCTTGTCGCCGAAACGCAAGTGCGAGCAGGTGAAGCCGCCCGATTTCTTGGAGTCGTAAGCAAAGTAGGCTTGGCAATATTTGTTGGTGTTGTCACCGATAATCTTAACGGAGTTCTTGTTTGCACCCACTGTGCCGTCGGCGCCGAGGCCGTAGAACTTGGCTTCGTAAGTGGAGGGGTCACCCAGCGCAACTTCTTCTTTGGGAGGAAGCGAGGTGAAGGTAACGTCGTCGACGATACCCACTGTGAAGTGGTCTTTGGGTTGAGGCAAAGCGAGGTTTTCGAAGATGCCGATAATCATAGCCGGGGTCACGTCTTTAGAAGCAAGGCCGTAGCGACCGGCTACAATGCGAGGTGCATTTTCCACACCGTAGAATGCTTCTTTCACGTCGAGGCAGAGAGGTTCGCCATTGGCTCCGGGTTCTTTTGTGCGGTCGAGCACGGCGATATTGCGGCAAGTGGCGGGGATTGCTGCCAGCAAGTGCTTCACGGAGAAGGGACGGTAGAGGTGCACTGCCACCAAACCTACCTTCTCGCCGTTGGCCACCATAAAGTCAATGGCTTCTTTGGCTGCTTCGGTCACTGAGCCCATAGCGATGATTACGCGGTCGGCATCCTTGGCACCATAGTAGTTGAACAAGTGGTATTCGCGGCCGGTGATTTCAGAGATTTTTGCCATATAATCTTCCACGATGTCGGGCACTGCTTCGTAGTGTTTATTGCAGGCTTCGCGGTGTTGGAAGAATACGTCGCCGTTTTCAGCCAAGCCACGGGCGATGGGGGCTTGAGGAGTGAGCGCGCGTTGACGGAAGCGTGCGAGGGCTTCGCGGTCGAGCAGCGGTTCGAGATCCTCTTGGTTCATCACCTCGATTTTTTGAATTTCGTGAGAAGTGCGGAAGCCGTCGAAGAAGTTGATGAAAGGAACGCTCGAACGGATAGTTGCCAAGTGGGCCACACCGGCCAAGTCCATCACTTCTTGTACGGAACCTTCAGCGAGCATTGCAAAGCCGGTTTGGCGTGTTGCCATCACGTCTTGGTGGTCGCCGAAAATGGAGAGAGCGTGCGAGGCGATGGTACGAGCCGACACGTGGAACACGGTCGGAAGCAATTCGCCTGCGATTTTGTACATGTTAGGTATCATCAGGAGCAAACCCTGCGAGGCGGTGTAAGTGGTGGTGAGGGCACCGGCGTGCAGCGAGCCGTGCACAGCACCGGCGGCGCCGCCTTCCGACTGCATTTCTTGCACCATTACAGTTTCGCCGAAGATGTTTTTGCGACCTGCAGCAGCCCATTCGTCGACATATTCAGCCATTGTCGATGAAGGAGTGATGGGGTAGATGGCTGCTACTTCCGAGAACATATAGCTCACGTGAGCGGCTGCCTGGTTGCCATCGCAGGTCAAGAATTTCTTTTCCTTACTCATAGTTTCTATTGGTTGTTGTATACGTATGTTCTAATCAGCTTGAGTGATAAGCAAGTGCAAAGTTACAAAAAAATCGCCAAATACTTATTATATATAAGTTAAAAAATGCTCTCCATGCCAAAATTCACCAACCCAACTGTTAAAAAGTCGACTCTTCTACGATTATTCACACTGAAAACTTGGATATCCTCTGCAAATTTCGTAAATTTGCACGATATTTGCGAAAAATGGGCTCACATCTTTGCGGTGTGGGGAATTTTCGATTGTTATTTGGTAATGAAACGTAAAAAAACTGCTCGAATTTCGACTTTCGGCTCGCGCATCACTTCCATCTTCAGCGTGGCTTTGGTGCTTACTATTGTAGGTATTTTGGCTCTTACCCTCGACGCTTCGAGCCGTATGGGGCAAGATATCCGTAGCAACATCGGCTTCGTGGTAAAGATCAATCGCGATGCTACTGATGCCGACATCGCCATCCTCAGCCGACAATTCCATGCGGCAGAATATGTGGCAAGTTGCAAATTCTCTTCTGCCGACTCTATCCTCGCTGAAGAATCTATGCTAATCGGCGAGCGCATCGACTCGCTCCTCGACGAAAATCCCTTCGGCTCTGAGTTTGATATCCGTGTCAAGGAAGCATGGGCCAACAGCGACAGTATCAACATCTTGGCCGGGCGCATCGAATTCAATCCCATTGTCGACGAAGTAGTGTGTCAAACCTCCGTGGTCGATGATATCAACTCCGCGCTGGGACGCTTCACCTTGATTTTGGCCGCTATTGCCGTGGCTCTGCTGGCCATTTCGTTTGTACTAATCAACAACACCGTTAGTTTGGCCGTTTATTCTCGCCGATTTATCATCCACACCATGAAATTGGTGGGTGCTACCGGCGCTTTCATCCGCCGCCCATTTCTCCTGGCCGGCATCGCCACCGGAGCCTTCGCCGCCGTAATCGCCGTAGCCATTTTGCTCGGCGCTCGAACATACCTCACCACTCTCGATGTCATGTTCGAACAAATTCTCCCCTGGAGCAGCATTTGGTGGGTGGCTCTTCTGCTGTTGATTATCGGACCGCTGATTTGCTTGGCGGCCTCTGCCGTAGCCACAAACCGCTATCTGCGCGCCGACTACGATGATATGTTTATGAAATAAACTCATTTTGACCTATAAATGGCAACTAAAAATTTAGACAAAAAACTCAAGCGCAACCAATTCGAAACTCTCCCTTTGGGGCGCAACAATTTCATTGCAATGGCCGTAGCCGGCGCAATGATTATCATCGGTTTCCTCCTCATGTTGGGCGGCTCTTCTTCGGAAGAAGCCTTCAACCCCGACATCTTCAGCACTCGCCGCATTGTAGTCGGCCCCGTTATCACCTTCTTAGGCTTCGTGGCCATGGCTATCGCTGTATGTTTCAAACCAAAAGCAACTAAAGAGCAACAAGACTAATGGATACGATTACCGCCTTCTTACTTGGCTTAGTTCAAGGTTTGGCCGAATACTTGCCCATCAGTTCTTCGGGTCACTTGGAAATCTCGCGCCAAATTCTGGGCGTTGACCTCGGCGGCGCCGAATCGCTGCAATTCGATGTAACACTGCACGTGGCCACCGTGCTCAGCACCATCGTGATTTTATGGCACGAATTCAAACCCCTCTGCACATCTTTCTTCACCCTAAAGAAAGACGAAAACACATCTACGGTGTGCAAAATCTTGGTATCATGCATCCCCGTTGGCATCGTCGGCGTGATGTTCAAAGACCAAGTTGAAGAATTTTTCGGCCAAGGGCTCAACGTGGTAGGCTGGTGCCTGTTGGCCACCGCCGCCCTGCTGGCTTTCTCATACTTCTTCGGCACTCGCGTGCGCCCGGCCAATCAAGGTCGCCAAGTGGGCTACCTCGACGCTTTCATCATCGGCATCGCACAAGCCGTGGCCGTTTTGCCCGGCCTATCGCGCTCCGGTTCCACAATCGCCACAGGCCTGATTTTGGGCAACCGCGCCGACAAAGTGGCTCAATTCTCGTTCCTGATGGTCATCATCCCAATCTTAGGCGAGGCTCTTCTCCACATCAAAGACCTGCTTAGCGGCGAAACTCAAGAAGCAGCCGTAGGTCTACTCCCATTGGCCGTGGGCTTCATCACAGCCTTCATCGTGGGGTGCATCGCCTGCAAATGGATGCTCTCGATAGTAAAAAAAGGTAAACTCATTTGGTTTGCTGTTTACTGCCTCGCCATTGGCCTGATTTGCTTAATCATGCGATAATGAATTTAATCGACGGCGAAATAATCTGCATCGACAAGCCCAAAGGCTGGACCTCGTTCGACGCTGTAAAGCGTTTGCGAGGGGCCATTCTTCGTCGACTCCGTATGAAAAAATTCAAAGTGGGGCATGCCGGCACTCTCGACCCGCTTGCCTCCGGTGTGATGATTGTTTGCACCGGACGCGCCACCAAACGCATCGAAGAATTACAAAGCGGCGTGAAAGAATATATCGCCCACGTGGCTTTAGGTGCCACAACCCCCTCGTTCGACCTCGAAACCGAAATCGACGCACACTTCCCCACAGAACATATCACTCGCGAATTGGCCGAAACCGTGCTTCACCAATTCCGCGGCGCCATCGAGCAAGTGCCACCCGCTTTCTCTGCCTGCAAAATCGAAGGCCAACGTGCCTACGACCTCGCACGCAAAGGCGAAGAAGTCAAACTTAAAGCCAAAACGCTGGTAATCGATGAGTTGGAATTGCTCGATTTCTCACCGAAGCAAATTCGCTTGCGTATCGTCTGCAGCAAAGGCACTTACATCCGCGCACTCGCCCGCGACATCGGCATAGCCCTCGGTAGCGGCGCACACCTCACCGACCTCCGTCGCACTCGCGTGGGCAACATCTCTCTTTCCGACTGCCTTTCTATCGAGCAGGCTGTAGAGGTGATTAAATCAGCCCCTCTGGAATTTCCCGACGACTTTCCTCAAGAACAATTAGATAAAATAAAAGCAATGGCCCCTGCGGTCGATTAAAATATTTGAAATATGAAACTTTCGCAATTTAAATTTCAACTTCCTGAAAACCTCATTGCTCAAGAACCGCCTTTGGAGCGCGACCAATGCCGTATGATGGTCGTCGACCGCAAAACCGGGACTATTGAACACCATAAATTCACCGACATCCTCGGAATGTATGATGATGGCGATGTGATGATTCTCAACGACACTCGCGTATTCCCGGCGCTCCTTTACGGCAACAAAGAGAAAACCGGGGCTCGCATCGAAGTGTTCCTGTTGCGCGAACTCAATGCCGACAACAAACTCTGGGACGTTTTAGTCGAACCCGCCCGAAAAATTCGTATCGGCAACAAACTTTACTTCGGCGAAGACCAATCACTTGTGGCTGAAGTCATCGACAACACCACCTCGCGCGGCCGAACTCTTCGCTTCCTCTACGACGGCGACCACGACCAATTCAAACGCGACCTCTTCGCATTGGGCAACACCCCTCTGCCCGGATACATCCATCGCGAACCTAAAGAAGAAGATGTCGACGCTTATCAAACCCTATACGCCACTCGCGAAGGTGCCGTTGTAGCCCCGGGCGCCGGCCTGCACTTCTCGCGTGAACTGCTCAAACGCCTCGAAATTCGTGGCGTGGAACAAGCATTCATCACCGTCCACAGCGGCCTCGGCACCTTCCGCGAAATCGATGTCGAAGACCTCACCAAGCACCGTATGGACTCCGAACAAATGGATGCCAACGAAAAACTCATCAACACTGTAAACAAGGCCAAAGATGCCGACAAGCAAGTGCTGGCTGTGGGCACTTCCGTGTTGCGCGGCGTAGAATCCGCCACCTCGATGGGCGGTCACATGAAACTCTATAGCGGCTGGACCAACAAATTCATCTTCCCGCCCTACGACTTCACCGTATGCACCTCGTTGCTCACCGACTTCCACCAACCATATTCCACCATGCTGATGATGGTGGCCGCTTTCGGCGGCTACGACTTGGTAATGAAAGCCTACAAAGAAGCCGTCAAGGAAGAATATAAATTCGGCTGCTATGGCGACGTTATGCTCATCCGATAACGACCAAACTATCGTCTGTCTCAATTGCGGCACTGCTTGCTCCGGCAAGTTCTGTCCCGAATGTGGCCAACCCACCAACACCACCAGGCTGCAAATGCGCACCTTGTGGCGAAGTATCCTCGCCGGGTTCTTCCGCGTAAATCAAAAATTCTTCTTCACCATAGGCCAGTTGCTTTGGCGTCCCGGACGGGTAGTGATGCGCTATCTTATGGGGCATCGTGTGTGCTACACTCCGCCAGCCACTATGCTTGTGATTATGGCTTTTATCGTAGCCATCATCAAGGGCATCGGCGATTCATGGGGCCTACTCGAAGCGCACTCATCCCTCACTTCTGAATTAGCCAACAATGCCTCCGGTGGCCTCAAATGGTTCATTCAATTAGTATCGGAAAACACTATCGTAGCCACTTCTCTAATGCTACCTCCCGGTATGTTGGCACTGAGAATGGTCTACGGCAAGCAAGGTGCCTCGCGTTTTAATTTAGCCGAATACATCGTCTTCGCCATCTACATCGCCTCGGTGATTGTGCTCGGCTACGCGGTGTATATGCTCGTAGAAATGGTGTTCAACTTCGACATCTATTCCGTGGTGCAATACTACTACGCCTTTATCTTCGGCAAGATGCTCTGGGATCTTTTCCCTTGCGGAAGTCGTGCCCGCAACCTCCGCCGCCTAATCCTCTTCGCTTTCATTGCTCTTATCCTCTATATCGTGTGGATGATCATCCTCTACAGCGCCCTCATCCTCATCGTCTACGGCATTCAGCGCCCCACCGAATTCGTCCTCGATTCCTAATACCCCACCCCGCTTCTGCAATTCTTTTGAGATAATCTCCTCGAATATTTTCCATATTCGGCAAGCCTCCTCATACCCATTGTCTGCACCACAATCACAGAACTTCATAAAGCGATATACATTGCCGTCAAACACAAATACCGCCCCAAAATAATGAGATACAAGCAAGAAGCACGGAGCCTTTTCGATAGGCTCCGTGCTCTTGCTATGTGGCTACGTTATGGAATTAGTAGCCGAAGATTTGTTCGGGGGTGAGGATTACCACGCGGCCCAAGGTCGAGAGGTAGTCCATGTCGAGATCTTCGATGCGGCCGAGGATGCAGTAGTTGAAGTGCAGGCGGCCGGTGAGCTGCTGCTGGTAAGCAACCACGTCGGCGAGGGTCATGTTTTGGATGCCCTCATACACGATTTGGCGCTGTTCCTGCGGCAGGTTGAGCAGCGAGCTGTTGAAGCCGGTCCAGGCGATGTCGTCGCGGACAATGCGTTCGGAGCGGGTGCGTTGGATGAGGCTTTCCTTGGCGATGTCGAAGGCGGCTTGCGACTGCGGCATTTGGAAAATGATTTCGTGGAAGGCTTCCACGGCATCGCGCATCTTATCATTCTGGGTGGCGATGTAGGCCATGTACATATACGGTTCGCGCAACAGGTCGGGAGCGAATTCCACGGCCCAAGCGGTGTAAGCCAACGAGCGGCTTTCGCGCATCTCTTGGAAGCAGATGGAGTTCATGCCGCCGCCGAAGTACTCATCGTAAAGGGCGTTGATTGCACATTTGCTACTGTCGAACTTGCCGCCGAGGTTGGCCCACAGGCGCATGTAGATTTGGTTGGCATCGTAGGGAGCCACAAATACCACCGGCTCGTCGGTCGAGCGGTATTGGAAGGCCGAAGCGGTGGGGCAGTCGGCGTATCTATCCGTTTTGAAGTGGATGGTGTTGAGCATGTTAACCACCTCGTCGGGCGATTGGTTGCCGTAGTATAGAGCGGTTTGCTTCATGGTGAAGAGCGAACGCATGGCGTCGAGTTGTGCCTTGGGCGAGAGGGCGCGGAGTTCGTCGATGGGGATGACGGTGCCGTTGACGTAAGCATCGCCGTATGTCATATAG
Source organism: Bacteroidales bacterium (assembly GCA_004552725.1). GTDB lineage: Bacteria > Bacteroidota > Bacteroidia > Bacteroidales > Muribaculaceae > CAG-873. The sequence continues at coordinate 10,296 of SFNM01000017.1, forward strand.
CGGTACAAGGCGCTGAAGTTGGAGCGTTGATTAGCCTTGGTGTCGATGCGCGATTGCTCAGTTTGGTCCACAAACATAGCGTAGGTTTCATCGTCGACAGTGGCGTTGGCGATGAAGTCTTCAAACAGCGCCACGGCCTTGGGCAGGTTTTCCGACAGGCCGCTGACTACGAAGTACGAGCGTTCGAGGCCGTTGGTGTAGCTCCACGAGCACCCGAGGTCGTAGAATGCGCGCTTGATTTCGTCGGCGGTCATGGTGGGAGTGAAGGCGAAGTCGAGCAGGTCGTCGGCGTAGTAGAGCTGCTTGTTGTAGCCGTAGCCGTAATCAATCTCGTATATTACGCTCGAATAGTCGTTGAGAGTGTTAACGGAGTAGTACACCGGGCTGTCGGCTTTGGCGCGGAGCACGGTTACATCTTTCTGCAGGTCAACAAATTCCGGTTCGATGGGCTGCACGGTGGTGTTTTGGATTTCAGCTAAGAAAGCCGACTGCTTGTCGCGGTTGAGAGCCACGGGGGTCAGTTCGGGTTTGGGCATCTTTTGGATGCTGTCGTCCACGCCTTGGCGCTTGTAGAGAACCACGTAGTTTTGGTCGGTGAAGAGCTCGTTGGCCACGCGCATGATGTCGGCTTTGGTCACACGTTCGAAGGCGGTGAAACCTTGCACGGCATCAGCCCAGTCTTCGCCGTTGACGAAGGCATCTACGAAGTAGTTGGCACGCGAGCTGTTGTCTTCGAGGCTGCGCTGGAAGCTGAGGCGCTGGTTGGTGATGATTGAAGCGAGCAGGCTTTCGTCGAACTCGCCGCGGCGGATGAGGTCGACTTGTTCGAGCATGAGGGCGCGGACCTCGTCGAGGCTTTGGCCGGGGTTGGGATAGCCCATCATGAGGAAGCAACCTTGGTCGGCGAGGTCGAACACGCCGCTACCGGCGCCGAGCACGCGCTGGCTGTTGTTGAGGTTGACGTCAATGAGGCCGCAGGAGCCTTGGTTAGAGAGCAGCAGGTCAATGAGTTGGATGGTGGCGAAGTCGGGGTGGGTGGATGCGGGGATGCGCCAGCACAGGCGCACTTGCTCGCGCTCAAGACCAACTACTTCCACCTGCACCGGCTCGGTGATGGGTGCTTCCTGCACTACTTGCAGGCGCTGCAGGTTGGTGTTGGGCTGCAGGTGGCCGAAGTATTTGGTGACCATATCAACCACGAAGTCGGGGTCGAAGTCGCCCGAGAGGCAGATGGCGATATTGTTGGGCACATACCATTGTTTGTGGTAGTTGCGCACGTTGGTGATCGACGGATTTTTCAGGTTTTCCTGGGTGCCGAGGATGGTTTGCGTGCCGTAGGGATGGTGGGGGAAGAGTGCGGCGAGCATGCGTTCCATGAGCTTGCGGCTGTCGCTTGTGAGCGACATGTTCTTCTCCTCGTAGATGGTTTCCAACTCGGTGTGGAAGCCGCGGATGACGGGGTTTTCGAATCGGTCGGCTTGGATGCGGGCCCAGTTCTCGATTTGGTTGGAGGGGATGTCCTCCACGTAGCAGGTCACGTCGTAGGAGGTGTAGGCGTTGGTGCCGTCGGCGCCGATAGCGGCCATGAGCTTGTCGTACTCGTTGGAGATGGCCAGCAGCGAGGCTTGATAGCTGATGGAGTCGATTTGGCGGTAGATTTCGCGGCGGGCCACGGTGTCGGTGGTGACGCGGTATACCTCAAACAGTTGCTCGATTTGGTTGAGCAACGGCTCCTCGGCGGCATAGTCGGAGGTGCCGAACTGCTTGGTGCCTTTGAACATAAGGTGTTCGAAGTAGTGAGCGAGGCCGGTGGTTTCGGCGGGGTCGTTCTTGGCACCTACGCGCACGGCGATGTAGGTTTGGATACGCGGTTTCTCGTGGTTTTCAGTCATGAACACTTGCAAACCGTTGGGAAGGGTGTAGATTTTGGTTTGCAACGGGTCGCCCTCAACGGTACGATACTCGTAGCGCGAGGCTGAAGCCTGCGCTGCGAGTATCGCAATGGTTAAGAGCAACAGATAACGGAGAGTTTTCATTGTCTATTGCGTATTATGTTAGTAATTAATATGTTAGCATTAGTATTCATCCCATGCTTTGATGTCGACTTTGTCAACGGCGAGGGTGGTGAATGCTTCGATGAAAGCGGAAGCCAAACGAGCGTTGGTGAGCAAGGGGATATTGAGGTCGATGGCGGCACGGCGGATTTTGTAGCCGTTGGTGAGTTCGGCAGTAGAAAGGTCGCGCGGGATGTTCACCACCAAGTCAACTTCGTGATTATGAAGTATTTCGAGCGCTTGCGGATGCTGGTCGGGCTCAGACGGCTTGTGCACGAGAGTGGATTGCACGCCGTTCTCGGCTAAGAAGCGGTGAGTGCCTTCGGTTGCGTACAGGCGATAGCCGCGGCGGTCGAGTTGACGGGCTGCGTCGAGCATAGCGGTCTTGTGCTTGGCTGTGCCGGAAGAAAGCATCACGCCCTTAGTGGGGATGCGGTGACCAACCGACAGCAGCGATTTGAGGATGGCTTCGGAGGTGGTTTCGCCCAAGCACCCTACTTCGCCGGTGGAGGCCATGTCCACGCCGAGCACCGGGTCGGCGCCTTGCAAGCGCGAGAACGAGAATTGCGAGGCCTTGATGCCCACATAGTCGAGGTCGAACGCGCTCTTGGCGGGTTTTTCCACGGGAATACCCAACATGATGCGGGTGGCGAGGTCGATGAAGTTGATTTTCAGCACCTTCGACACGAATGGGAACGAGCGCGAGGCACGCAAGTTACATTCAATAACCTTGATATCGTTGTTCTTAGCCAGGAATTGGATGTTGAACGGGCCGGAGATGTTGAGCGCCTTGGCGATGGTGGAACTTACTTTTTTGATGCGGCGCATCGTTTCCACATAGAGTTTTTGCGGCGGGAATTGGATGGTGGCATCACCCGAGTGCACGCCGGCGTATTCGATGTGCTCGCTGATAGCGTATGCTTTGATTTCGCCGTTCTGAGCCACGGCATCCATCTCGATTTCCTTGGCATCTTGAATGAACTCGGTCACCACCACGGGGTGCTGCTTGCTCACGTTGGCGGCCAAGGCAAGGAAGCGCACCAATTCTTCGGAGTTGGAGCATACATTCATAGCCGCGCCGGAGAGCACGTATGAGGGACGCACCAACACGGGGAAGCCCACTTCTTCGATGAATTGGTTGATGTCTTCGAGACTGGAGAGTTCGCGCCAGCGAGGTTGGTCGATGCCGAGACGATCGAGCATAGCGGAGAACTTGTGGCGGTCTTCGGCGTTGTCGATTGAGGTGGCTGTTGTGCCGAGAATGTTGACGTGCTGCGCATCGAGGCGTGTGGCCAGGTTGTTAGGAATTTGGCCGCCCACGGAGAGGATAACACCGTGAGGATTTTCCAGGTCGATGATGTCCATTACGCGCTCGAAGGTGAGTTCGTCGAAGTAGAGGCGGTCGCACACGTCGTAGTCGGTCGACACTGTCTCGGGGTTGTAGTTAATCATCACCGAACGATAGCCTTGCTGCTTGACGGTCATCAACGCGTTGACTGAGCACCAGTCAAATTCCACCGACGAACCGATGCGGTAAGCACCCGAACCAAGTACGATGATTGAGCGGTGGTCGCCTACGTAGTCCACATCGTTCTGCGAACCATTATAAGTAAGGTAGAGGTAGTTGGTGGCTGCGGGATATTCTGCGGCGAGGGTGTCGATTTGCTTCACCACGGGCACGATGCCCAACTCTTTGCGGCGAGCGCGCACGGTGAGCAGTGCTTCTTCGGAGTTGGTCATATTGGCCTTGAGAACGCTTCGTGCCACTTGGAAGTCGCTGAAGCCCTGTTGCTTGGCCAATCGCAGAAGGGCGGCCGGCAGTTCGGCCACTGTGTTGTATTGCTCCATTTCGCGTGCAGTGGCCAGAATATTGTGGAGTTTGAACAGGAACCAGCGGTCGATTTTGGTGAGTTCGTGGATGCGGTCCACAGTATATCCGGCGGCCATAGCATCGGCGATGGCAAACACGCGCTTGTCGGTGGGTGCAGTGAGTGCACGGTCGAGGTCGGCCACGTTCGCTGCCTTGTTTTCCACGAAGCCGTGCATGCCTTGGCCAATCATACGCAAGCCTTTTTGGAAGGCTTCCTCGAATGTGCGACCGATGGCCATCACTTCGCCCACGGATTTCATCGACGAGCCGATTTCGCGGTTCACGCCGTGGAATTTGCCGAGGTCCCAGCGAGGGATTTTCACCACTACATAGTCGAGCGCCGGCTCGAAGAAGGCTGAGGTAGAGCGAGTTACGCTGTTTTGCAAGTCGAACAGGCCATAACCCAGACCCAACTTGGCGGCCACGAAGGCCAAGGGATAGCCGGTGGCCTTAGATGCGAGCGCCGAGGAGCGCGAGAGGCGTGCGTTCACCTCGATGACGCGGTAGTCCATCGACGAGGGGTCGTAGGCATATTGCACGTTGCACTCGCCCACAATGCCGATGTGGCGGATGATTTTGATGGCAAGCGAACGGAGTTTATGATAGTCGTCGTTGGAAAGGGTCTGCGAAGGAGCCACCACAATAGATTCGCCGGTGTGGATGCCCAGCGGGTCGAAGTTCTCCATGTTGCAGACGGTGATGCAGTTGTCGAAACGGTCGCGTACCACTTCGTATTCCACTTCTTTCCAGCCTTTCAGCGACTTTTCAATCAGCACTTGGGGCGAGAAAGTGAGGGCCTTTTCCACCAGCGGGGCAAGTTCGTCGTCGCTGTCGCAGAAACCGGAACCGAGGCCGCCCAGAGCGTAGGCCGCACGAACGATTACCGGGTATCCGAGTTCGTTGGCAATCTTCAGGGCAGAGTCCACATCGTTGGCAGCGCTGCTCTTGATGGTTTTCACGTCGATTTGGTCGAGTTTTTCCACAAAAAGTTCGCGGTCTTCGGTGTCGATGATGGCACGGACGGGAGTGCCAAGCACTTTCACGTTGTGGCGTTCGAGCACGCCGGCACGGTATAGTTCCACACCGCAGTTGAGGGCGGTCTGCCCGCCGAAAGCCAACAGGATGCCGTCGGGGTGCTCGCGCTCGATTACGCGTTCTACGAAGTCGGGGGTGACAGGCAGGAAGTAGATTTTGTCGGCAAAGCCTTCGGAGGTTTGCACAGTGGCGATATTGGGGTTGATAAGCACGGTGGTGATGCCCTCTTCCTTCATGGCTTTGAGGGCTTGCGCACCGGAATAGTCGAATTCGCCGGCTTCACCAATTTTCAAGGCACCGCTGCCTAACAAAAGTACTTTTTTGATGGATTCGTCTTTATTCATAGTCAATGTAGGGTCAGTGGTGATTATTTTTTGAGCAGGGAGGTAAATTCATCGAAGAAGAACTCGGTGTCGCGCGGTCCGGATGATGCTTCGGGGTGGAATTGAGCCGAGAAGTAAGGGAGAGAGCGGTGGCGAATACCTTCGTTGGTACCGTCGTTCATATTGACAAACAGCGGTTCCCAATCAGCGGGGAGAGAGTCGTTGTCGACGGCATAGCCGTGGTTCTGCGAGGTGATGTAGCACAGGTTGGTGCCTACGCGGCGCACCGGTTGGTTGTGGCTGCGGTGGCCGTATTTAAGTTTGAACGTGCGAGCGCCGGCGGCTTTGGCAAGCAGTTGGTTGCCCATGCAGATGCCGCAGATGGGTTTACCCAGGGTGAGTGCTTGGCGGATATGAGCCACGGTGGCTTCGGCGAAGTCGGGGTTGCCCGGTCCGTTGGAGATGAACAAGCCGTCGTATTCCAAAGTGTTGAAGTCGAAATCCCAAGGCACGCGAATTACCCGCACACCGCGAGCCACCAAGCAGCGTATGATGTTGTGCTTGATACCGCAGTCGACCAGCACTACGCGCGGGCCGTTTTCGTCGCCGTATTCGCGCACCTCGGTGCAGGAAGTCTTGGCAATGAGGTTTTCGGTATTGGGGTCGTAGAGTTCGACATCCTCACCCTCAAATACAATTTTACCAAGCATAGAGCCGCTTTCGCGCAAATGCTTGGTAAGGGCACGTGTATCAATGCCATAAATGCCGGGAATATGCTCTTCGACAAGCCAATCGGCCAAGGTACGCTCGGCCAACCAGTGGGAGTATTCCCAAGCGTAGTCTTGAGCGATGATTGCCTTACAATGGATTCGGGAACTTTCGTAATATCGGCTAAGGTCGGGAGAGCCATCTTGTGGCGGAACACCATAATTACCCAACAAAGGGAAAGTAGTCACTAAAATTTGCCCTTCGTATGAGGGGTCGGTCAGGCTTTCCGGATACCCGGTCATTGCTGTGTTAAATACTACCTCGCCGGCGGTAGGGGCTTCGTAGCCAAAGGAAAAGCCATCGAAGCGTGTTCCATCTTCAAGGATGAGTGTGGCGCGTTTTGGTTCTCGCATATACGATTGACGGTTTTTGAGCGTTAATCGGTCTTCTTATTAAAGACCACGCAAAGTTACGAAAAAAAACGCAAACATCAGCAATAAACCGCCACTTTTTTTGAGAAGGCCATCCTATCCCTCCTTCCTCATTTACGCCGCCGGATTTGGGTTTGCAAATGTGGCAAATTTTTGCTACCTTTGCGCTAATTTTGAGCGTTTGCTCTGTATTTATATAGTCTACTACATCTAATTACCTGATAATCAGTATAAAATGAGAAGATGGCGCATTGACGACAGTGCCGAACTGTACAACATCAACGGCTGGGGCCGTAATTATTTCTCAATCAACGATCGCGGACATGTGGTGGTGACACCCCGCGCCGGTATGGCGTCGGTTGACCTTCGCGATGTGATGGACGAACTGAAGGTGAAGGATATCTCTTCGCCGGTGTTGCTCCGTTTCCCCGACATTCTCGACAACCGTATCGAAAAAATCTCCCACTGCTTTGCCAACGCGGCCGAAATGTATAAATATTCCGGTCGCAGTTATATGATTTATCCAATCAAGGTAAATCAAATGCGCCCCGTGGTCGAAGAAATCGTTAGTTTCGGCCAGCGCTTCAATATCGGCTTGGAAGCCGGCTCCAAGCCCGAGTTGCACGCTGTGTTGGCCACAAATATCGACGAAAACGCGCTGATTATCTGCAACGGCTACAAAGATGAATCATACATTGAGTTGGCTCTGTTGGCTCAGAAAATGGGTCGCAAAATCTACATAGTGGTAGAAAAACTCAACGAACTCAACCTCATCGCTGAGATAGCGCGACGCCTCAAAATCTCGCCCAACGTAGGTATTCGCATCAAACTCTCCAGCACCGGTTCGGGCAAGTGGAGCGAAAGCGGCGGCGATTCATCGAAATTCGGCCTCAACTCGTCGGAATTGCTCGAAGCGCTCGCTATCCTCAACAAGCGCGGCATGATGGATTGCCTCAAACTCATTCACTTCCATATCGGCAGCCAAATCACCAAGATACGCGTAATCAAAAATGCCTTGCGCGAGGCCACTCAATTCTATGTGCAACTCTCGAAAATGGGCTTCAAAATTGAGTTCGTTGACATTGGTGGCGGTCTGGGAGTCGACTACGACGGCACCCGCTCATCATCGAGCGAATCGTCGATGAACTATTCCATCCAAGAGTATGCCAACGACGCCGTGAGCGCAATCGTCGACGTGTGCGAGAAAAACAACCTCCCGCAGCCCAATATCATCACCGAAAGCGGACGCTCGCTCACCGCTCACCACTCTATCCTCATCCTTGAGGTGTTGGAAACCACCGAGTTGCCTCGCTGGCGCGATGATGCCGAACTCGCCGAAGACGCTCACGAACTCGCCAAGGAAATCTACGGCATTTGGGACGAATTGGACTCTCACAACTTGTTCGAAAGTTGGCACGATGCCTTGCACATTCGCGAGCAAGCCCTCGATTTGTTCAGCCTCGGTCTGCTCGACCTCACTACGCGCGCCCAAATCGAGAAACTATTCTGGAGCATCGCCCGCGAAGTGAGCGACATCGTCAACAATATGAAGCATGCACCGGAAGAATTGCGTGTGGTATCGAAAATGATACCGGAAAAATACTTCTGCAACTTCTCGCTATTCCAATCTCTTCCGGATGCGTGGGCCGTGGACCAAATTTTCCCGGTAATACCGTTGTCGCGGTTAGACGAAAAGCCCACTCGCACTTGCACCATCCAAGATATGACCTGCGACAGCGATGGCAAAATCGCCAACTTCATCACCTGCTACGGCTCTAAAGGCGCCCTGCCGGTGCACCCCATTCGCCAAGGCGAACCTTACTACTTGGGCGTGTTCTTAGTGGGCGCTTACCAAGAAATTTTGGGCGACTTGCACAATTTGTTCGGCGACACCAACGCTGTGCATATCAGCGTCTACGCCGACCACTACGAAATCGACCAAATCATTAAAGGCGAAACCGTCGACGAGGTGCTCGACTATGTGCAATTCAATCCCAAGAAGTTGGTGCGCAACGTCGAAGCATGGGTCACCAATTCGATGAAGGCCGGCACCATCACCCCCGAAGAAGGCCGCAATTTCGTGTCGACATATCGCTCCGGACTCTTCGGATACACATATTTGGAGCACGATTGATGCGCTATTTCCTCGATTTATCATATTTGGGCGCTCGGTTCCACGGCTGGCAAGTGCAGCCGGGCGTGGTGACTGTGCAGTCAACCATCGAAGACGCTTTGGCTCGCCTGTGCCGCCAGCCGGTGGCGATTGTCGGCGCCGGACGCACCGATGCCGGCGTGAACGCCCGCCGGATGGTGGCTCACCTCGACTTGCCCCAAGCCGTCGAACCGTCGGAGCGCTTTCTCCATAGCCTCAACGCCTTGTGTGGCCCGGATATAGCCATTCACAGTATGCGTCCGGTGGCCGACGATGCCCACGCTCGTTTCGATGCCATTGAGCGGTCGTATCGCTACTTTGTACACACGGCCAAAGACCCGTTTTGCGGGCCGTTGTCGTGGCAAGCGCCGCCGATGCTCGATTTCGAGGCAATGAACCGTGCGGCTCAATCGCTGCTTGGCCGCCGCGATTTCACATCTTTCTCGAAATTACACACCGATGTGAAGACCAACATCTGCGATTTGCGCTCGGCTCGGTGGGTACAAACCGATGCCACTCACTGGTATTTCGAGATTGTAGCCGATAGATTTCTGCGCAACATGGTGCGCGCTGTGGTAGGCACGTTGGTCAACGTGGGCCGCGGCAAAATCACAGTGCCTCAAGTAGTTGACATACTTGAGGCACGCGATAGATGTGCTGCCGGCGAGTCGATGCCCGGCACTCCACTATTCTTGTGGGACGTGAAATATCCTTATTAAATGTATTAGCGACGGCGACGCACGCTGCGAGTCGGAGCGGAAGATGCCGACGAGTTGTTGTTCGACGGACGCTGTTGCTGCGTGTTCTCGCGGCGCGAATTGTTGCGGCGCGAACTCGAGCGAGTGCTGCGAGCCGGTTGCTTCTGCTGTTGCACCGAGGTAGAGTCGCCATTGGCGAGGGCTTCGGCTTGTGCTTGCGCTTCAGCGCGTGCTTGGAGTTCTTCGCGAGTAGGAGTCCACAGGCGCTGCTCAAACGAGTCGAGCGATGCTTGGATAGAGTCGCAAGCGCGGCGGCGGTCGTCGGGGTCGGGATAGATTTGAGACATCGACCGATTGCGCAGGTTGCGAGTCTTGTAGATTTCGCCGGTGTACATATTTAGGTTGAAGAAATCGTCGTAGGTGTAAGTGGGCAGGTTGTTGGAGTCGTCCACGAAGATACCTTGAGTGGTGAGGTATGGGCGCAAGTCGGAGTATTTTACCCAGAACATAGGATAGCGGATGGCATCACCGCCGAAGTCGCCGGCACGGTGCAATACCGGGCAGATGGCTTGAATGCTCATTTTAAGACGGTTGTAGCGGGTGTCGTAGCGCCATTCTTCGATTACATAGTAGGAGAGCACCTCGTTGGAGGGTACGTCGGCCTCTTCAATTACGAAGCGAGGATTTTTCTCCGAATACCCGCGTGCTTCTTGATAAATCACGTGGAAACGGTCGAGCATATCGCGCACTTTGAGTTGATATTGCTCGGTGAATACTTCGCGACCGTCGAGATATTCGTAGGCTTTGAGTTGGTTGTCGGCCATCAGGCGCATAATGATGCGGAAGAGGTTTTCTTGGCCTTCGATGGGCTCTTCGGGGAAGTAAAGGCAGGCATTTGTATCGTTCTCGAGGTCGATTTGGCGATAGATAACGCGCAGATATTGGATGTCGCCTTCGGAGAGGGCGTCGTCGGATGCTTCATAGAAGCCTTGCATACGCTCGGTGATAGCCGACGGCTGGTCGGCATTGCGCGAGTTGCGGTCGGTTCGACGGCTTACCGACCCGGCCGAGGAGGTATTGTTGTCTTGAGCAGTGATGCTGAGCGCTATTGCTGCTACAATGCATGCGGTGATGGTATATCGAATGATTTTCATAACTGAAAGGGTGTGCAAGGCGTTAGTTTACAATTACTTCCATTGGCGAGAGGTCGCGTGTGATACCGTCAGGGCCGATGGCTTTGATGCGGGATATGTAGAATCGTTTACCGCGTTGTAGACGCTGGAAGGATTGGCGTTGGCGTTGGGAGAACTTGTTGCCGTCGCTCACTTCGGGGATGGCGTTGCCCATTGAGTCGAAGAACACGGTTTCGAAACTGAGCACGGTGAACGGGGTATTGAGCAAACCGTCGTCGATGGCGGCGCTGAGGCCCTCGGCTCGGATGAGAATGGTCTTGCCTAGGGGCTTGCCACCGCGATATTGGTCGGGATTGCCGTTGGCGTCGGTGAAGGAGATGAATGGGGTTGGGTCGGGCAGACGGCGCACGCGGAATGTGGTGGCGGCCATTTGCACGGAGTGCCCATCCATATTGGCAGTGACGGTGATAGTGGCGTCGGTGCCTACGTTTGAGGGGCGAGCCACCCATTTATCGCCGGAGCGCGAGAGCGAGCCGTTGGTCATAGTGGCGGAGATGTCGTTCATTGCCACACCCGGCACGGAGATGCCGATGGGGTTGTCGATACCGGCGTAAAGCACGTTCATCATTGTGGCGGAGACGGTGGCCATCGGTTCGATGACGGTGTAGGACGATTCGAACGGGTGCTTGGTGCGCGAGCCGTCGCCGTGGGTCACTTCGAGATAGCCGCTATAATTAAACACGCCGGTTTGAGTGGGCGAAAGTTCGTAGATGGCATGTTGATTGCCAAGCGATTTGCCATCGATAAACAATTCAGGGCGGGCTGTGGTGTCGACAGCGGCCAATACGATGTTGGCTGAATATTTACCGCCGCGCATCACCATACGCGATTGTGGAATGACGTAGGCGGTGAGCTCGTTCACGCGCACGTCGCCGGCATCAACCTGTGCATAAATGCTTTGCAATGCCTCACCCTCGGCATAGAGGATGTCGCTTTGGAGTTTGGTGAGGATAGTGATGGCGGCCACGGTGGGTTGCTGGTCGAATTTGGCCTCTTCCCATAGTTGAGGGGTGAGAGTGCCTTTGCGCTGCACCGGAGCGGTCGAAAGCATCTGAGCAATGTTGGCTTGCTTGGTGGAGTCGGGTATAAACGACTGAATGAAAGCGCGATAGGTGTCGACATCGGCTCGGAGAGCGGCGCCGCGCGAGTTGCCGGGGTTGAGCATAATCACGGCCGCTGCTTCGAGGTCGTCGCGGTTGATAATGTCATCGGGATTGCCGTCTGGGCCGTCGGCTTTGTGCACGATTAGGCGTTTGAGCGAGTCGACGGTATTGATGATTTTGGCGGTGGCTTGGCGCACTTGAGTGGCTTTGTCGAGCCATGGGCCGCCTTTGTCGGGGTTGAGCGAAGTGAAGGCTTCGAGTTGGTTGTAGATGGTTTGGTTGCGACGAGCCACATTCTCGTTGGTGCGAGTGAGGCCGTCTTGCACTTGAGTGAACCCGTCGAGCACGTCGGACGACACGTTGAGTGCGAGCATCGCGGTGAGCACGATGTACATCAAGTTAATCATCTTCTGACGTGGCGAAAGCCTTGTGTTATTGGTACCCATTTATCAGTGTGATTATTCGGGTTATGCTTGAGGTTCTGAAGGTTGCGAAGGGGTGCCGGGGTTTACGGGCGGTGTAGGCATTTGGCCGTACATGTTGATAGTCATGGCGTGAATCATTTTTTCGTACACGCCGTTGAGTTGTTGCATGTAGCGAGCCATGCGCTCGGTTTCTTCGCAGTAGCGTGTGCTTTGAGTGGCACTCTTTTCGTACATATCGCGAATGTCCTTGATGCCACGGTTCACACGGTCGATAGAGTCGATTTGCGAGGAAACGCTCTTGAGTTGGATTTCGTATATAGTGTTGAGGCCGGCGATATTGCGATTGAGCGTCTGCATTTGCTCGGCGTATCCGGTAGCGGCATCGGAGATTTCGGTAGAGTTGGCTGTGATAGCCTGATAACTTTGGAGAATGGTGTCGCTGACGGCGTTGAGCGCTTGAGTGGTTTGGCGCAGGTGCTGCATATCGGCGGCGATGCCGGCGATTTGGTCGAGGTAGGCCTGAGTGGCGGAGGTGAGTTCGGCCATGCGCGAGAGTTGGTCGGCAGCAGCCGACATTTTGGCGATAGACTCGGAGAGCGCGGTAGCGTCTTCTTCGTTGAGGTTGATGCCGGCGGGTATGCCTGCAGCGGCTTTGGCGTCGCTCACCGAAGGAGCCTGCACTATCACTGTGCCGGTGGGAGCGCTGCCTTCAGCATCGCCGGCGATTACAGTGCCGCCTACTACGGTACCACCGGTAGTGCCACCATTGATTACCACGCCACCACCGCCACCGCCGGCGAAGTCGGGACGGTCTTCGGGGTCTTTAGATTCGAGCACGGGAAACACGTCTTCCCAGTGGTATTCGCGAGGAGGACGGTCGAAGGCGGTGAGCACGAACATAAGCACTTCGGTGCCCATACCCAACGAAAGGAGGGCATTGCCACCGGGGAGGTGGAGAATTTTGAACAGGGCGCCCCAGATTACGATGGCTGCGCCGATGGAGTAAGCGAAGTTGAAGAAGCGTTGGCCTTTTTCGCTGCTAATGAAAGCACCGATGCCGCGGCGATATTGTTGAACTTTTCCCATGATGTAAAGCGGTAAAAGCGGGGTGAATTACTTGTGTTTATTGCCTCGGGCGAAGCCGATTTGAGTGCGCACGCAGCGGAAACCGATGTATGAGCGTTGCTCGTTTTGATATTCCCACATACGCAGGTCGGCTCGGATGTTGTGGGCGACGTCTTTCCACGAACCGCCGCGCACAATTTTGCGTTTGAGGCGGTAGGGGTCTTCGGTGGCTGCGTTGTAGCGATATTCGGGGTTGAGGTCGGAGGTCAGGCGCGACACGCTTTCGGTGAAAGCGGTGGAGGTCCATTCGCTCACGTTGCCGGCCATGTCGTAGAGGCCGAAGTCGTTGGGAGCGTATGTGCCTACGCGCGAGGTGATTAAGTGACCGTCGCGCACAAAGTTGCCTTCGCCGGGCTTAAAGTTGGCATAGAAGCAACCGCGGTCTTCGCTCAGGGCAAGGTCGCCTTCCCAAGGGTAGATGTTCTCGTCCACGCCGGCACGGGCTGCGTATTCCCATTCGGCTTCGGTGGGGAGACGGTAGGGCTCGATGTACACGCCTTCGCGACCGAGGGAGCGGCGCAAGAAGTCGGTGCGCCAATTGCAGAAAGCCGATGCTTGTTCCCAACTAACACCCACCACGGGGTAGTCGCTATATCCGCCGTTGGCGAAGTACATACGCACATACGGCTCATTGTAAGCGTTCTCGAAGTCGTTGACCCAAGCGGTGGTGTCGGGATAGATGTTTACGATGTAAGTGTTGATAAAATCGTAGTCGCCGGTGAGTTGACGCGAGATGGTTTGGCGCACGATGCGGCCATCTTCGTCGATGAAGGCTGTATCCTTGGAGATGGTGGGATTGTCGGTGGCTACGGGGTGGTCGGTGTTGTAGTCGCGACGCGAGGGGTCGAGGCGGTGGCGACGTTGCACGGCCGCAGTTTGGTCGTAGATTTCGTAGCGATAATTGAGTTGAGCGGCATCGAGTTCGCGCACACCGGTGATGGGGTTGGTGCGATACACGCTCTCAATGGCGCGAAGTTCCTCCTCGGAGGGATTGCGCCAAGGAATTGGCTTGGACCAATCGAGATGAGGCGTCACGGGGTTGCCGTCGCGGTCCTCGGTGATTTTGTAGTCCTCATTGCCACCGTATGCGGGGTCGGCGAGCCTTTCGCGGATGATAGAGTCGCGCACCCAGAATACGAATTGTTTATACTTGCCATTGGTGATTTCGGTTTCGTCCATCCAGAAAGCATCTACGGAGATGCCGCGAGCATCGGCGCGAAGGTTCCATAAGGAGTCGTCTTTGGCCACGCCTACGTGCATAGAGCCGCGGTCGATGAGCACCATGCCGTAAGGGGTAGGCTCGGCCCACGATGCGCCTCCTACACCGGTGACTTCACCTCCGGCAGCGGAGTGAGAGCCCGACATACAGGAAGAGGCGGCAGCGGCGATGGCAAGCCCTGCGGTGAGGAGGATGGTTTTGGTGGTTGTCTTCATTGTATATGGTGACAGGATGATTGTTTACATTATTCTAATGGAGCGATGGCGATGGCGGTTGCGCTCACCAAGATTTAGTTTGAGTCGGTAGCCCACTACAAACTCATGGCTACCGGATGACGCGCTGTGAATAGCGCCGGTGGAGTATTCATAACTGTAGCCCAAATAAAAGTTCTTGATTTCGGCGGCAAGAGTGGCTATCACGGCGTCGTCCCACCGATAGCCGATGCCGAAACTGAGGAATTTATTATATCGGGCACGAGCATTAATTTCGCCGGTATAGAAAGTGAAATCGGTTTTCACTAAAACAGCCGGTAGTATTTCAAATAACGTATTTTTTATCGGAATATTGCATTCGCCTATGAAATAGAGTGTTCGGTCGGCTTTAAATTCGTAGATTTGTTCAGTGGAGGAATTTGATGTGCCGGAATTTTCGCCGCCCATTTTGATGGTGGGAGAGGAGATGTGAGTCATCGACACACCTACACCCCATCGTGGCCGCTGATACCAGATGCCGGCGGCCAAGTCGAGGGCGGTACCGTGAATGTCGGAGGTGGGAATAGCGTCGTCGTTACCTTGGTGGTATTCATCGCCATCGGGTAGCACCACTTCGGAGCCTTTGAAGCGTTGGTCGAAAAGCCCCACTTGAAAGCCGCCGGTAAATTCGCCGCCGAATTTGCGAAACTTGAAAGCGATTTGCGCTGCGGCATTCAAGGAATTGAACAAACCGATGCTCTCTTGGCGCAATACCACGCCGGTGCCGAAGCGTTTGCCCAAAAATTTGAACGGCATATCGGCAGTGGCCATAAACGATTGCGGTGCGCCGTCGATGCCTACCCATTGCAACCGAGCACCGCCATTGATGGAGATGTAATCCTCAAGACCTATGGCAGCGGGGTTGTATTGCGACTTAAGTCTAAAGAATTGAGCCATCTGCGGGTCGGTTTGTGCGTTTGCGCCGAAGTAACAGAAGGAAATCGCAACGATGAGTATTATTTGTAGGCGGCGAAGCATTGTCTATTCGAAATAAAAGGTGAGCACCACCATTTTGGAAGTGGCTTTAGAGAGCGATTGAGTGATGGCGAAGCGAGTAGGGTCGTCGGCCAAATCCGGACGGTCGGAGGTGAGTATATTGCTCAATCCAAGGCAGAATTTGAGTTCCGGTATGAGTTTGAAGTATGGCAAATAGAAGTCGCACCCGAAACCGATGCTTACGAAAAAATCGCTCGAACCGGTTTTGATGAAGTCGGAGCGCTTTTTGCTTACATCGAAGGCCGGCATTATACCTCCCACCACGTATGGACGTGCATTGCGCACGCGTTGCGCGGCATATTTTATGTCGAACGGGAGCACCACATACGACGACTTGAGGTTCTGCCGCTCCGTGGCGCCGGAGTCCCAATCGCGGAATGTAAGGTCGCGACTGCCGAAATACATGCCCGGAGTAAACCGGAGCGAGAAATAGTTGTTGAGGCGAAATTCCAACACGCCGTTGACTGAAAAACCGGGTTGGTAATTCGCTTGGTCGGCGCGCCATTGCATTCCGTCGTCGGTGATGAACCCATTATGTGTGAAGCGTATATCGTCGACATGAAAGCCAAATCCGAAGCCCAAATGCCACGGACGCAAGTCGGCGTATGGACGATTTTCGAGTTTATCGTTCAGCCGTCGAGCGTAGGCAGGCTGCGCCATAAATAATGCCGCAACTGCCAAAATGCACAATGTCAAAACTTTTTTCATCAATAAAATAACGTCGCTACCGCTAAATTATTGTGTAATAGCCCTCGTCGCCTCCCTCCGCTAAAAAAATCGTTCGAATTTTGGTGTGGCGAACCAAATTTTGCACCAAACCACGTTTTTGCATAGTAACTTTGTGGCAGAAAACTCAAACTCAAACTATAACTCAAACACACACTACTATGCAACACTCTTTTTCAAACCTTTCTTCTCTTCTGTCGCGTTGCGGCGCAAAACTGGCCGACGCAGTCATCAACGAAATCAACACCGCCATCTACCAAGCCGTCAACGGCCACGCCGAAGAAATCACAGCCGATGCAGCCACCCTCCGCACCGAAGTTGACGACGCACAAGCCGCTCGTAAGCAAGCCCGCGACGAACGTCGCGCCCAAAAGCAAGCACAAAAAGAAGCCCAAAAAGCCGCTGAAAACGACGACGAACCCGTAAATGAATCCCGCACC
>SFNM01000090.1 GCA_004552725.1 Bacteroidales bacterium
TTTCTCAAAAACAAAGATAACCAAAAGGGTTGATACCTCGTGAGAAGTGTCAGCCCTAATTTATTTTCTTAGCAAAAGTTTTACCGGACAGTAATAAAAAACTTATAATATGTAGATTAACAAATGACTATAATTTTGCCGCGGAGCGGCTTTGATGCGCCGGAGGCGCTATATTTTCGTTAGCCCCCGGGTGCTACCGCGGAGCGTGTTGCTCCCGGGGGTGCGCGTGGATATGTTTATTGTTCCCCGGAGGGGATCTCTGTGCAAAATGTGCCGCCACAGGATGCGAGATGCACTCCGGGCATAGCGGCCACAGCCACCAGCCTCGAATTAAAAGGTCTGAATCTGATAGTGTTATACTGATTTTAGTTGGCGCGACGGCGGCATACCGGCTCCTGTGGCTTCTTTTGGGAGCTTTCGGCAGACTGTGTTCAGATTTAGGACTTTTGACACACTTTCTCTCTCGCAGGACGTGTATATCGGCGGTGGATGTCCTAACCGGGAAGATGCGCACGCGTTCCACGCATGTGCTATTCAAAACGAGTCAATGTAAAAAGCCGGTTGTTAAATAAGTTAATTATTTCTCCCGGCACAACAGCTTCACCGTTTACGTGGAATGCGCCTAATAACATTTTTAATAACCGGCTTTTTACATTGATCCCAAGTGGTAAACACTAAATACTTTAAATACAATAAGATAAGTAAATAGAATATGGTTATAATGGTTCCCTAACTCTGTTTTTTGAGGGGTTAGGGAAGTATTATAACGATGTTTTGGCCATTCAAAGTGCCCGGAAGGAGCGGCGGTGGTGGTCGGTGAAGCCGTAGGTGGCGATGGCTGCGCGGTGGGCTACAGTGGGGTAGCCCTTGTTTTGTTCCCAGCCGTATTCGGGGAATTGCGCGGCGAGTTGGGTCATAATACTGTCGCGCTCGGTTTTGGCTAAGATGGAGGCGGCGGCAATGTTGGCGAAGGTGTTGTCGCCTTTGACCACAGTGGTGTATGGTACGTCGTCGAATGGTTTGAAGCGGTTGCCGTCGACTACGATGGCGCCGGGACGCAAGCCTAAGCCGCGTAGAGCGCGGTGCATGGCGCGTATAGAGGCGTTGAGGATGTTGATTTGGTCGATTTCCAGGGGTGAACACATGCCGATGGCCCAGGCCACGGCGTTGGCTTCTATGATAGCGCGTGCTTCGAGGCGTTGGGCTTCCGTGAGTTTCTTGGAGTCGCGTAGCAAGGGGTGGGTGAAGCCGTCGGGTAGGATTACGGCAGCGGCTACGACGGGTCCGGCCAAGCAGCCGCGGCCGGCTTCGTCGCACCCGGCTTCGTTGATGCCGCTTTCGCGACTTGTGGGTAGGGGTGTGATGGGTTTCATATCAGAGTTTGGAAATTTATCACCGATTCTACCAAAAAGAGTTTGATTATGTGGTTTTTGGCCACTTCCATGTCTTCGAATTCGGGATTTTCGCTGTGGAGGATGATAATGTCGGGGTTTGAGGGGTGTCGGCGCACGTATTTGATGAGGCGATAGTCTTCAAGTTCCACTAAGTAGATGGCGCCCCACATAATGGTGTTGAGGCCTACTTGGCGTATTGAAATCAGCGAGCCGTGGGGGATGCGTGGCGACATACTGTCGCCCGATACGCGCACTACCGGAAATTCCGGATTGAGGTATGGCAAATCGAGGTATCCGATTATGCGGTCGGTGGTGAAAGAGCGCGCCAGGGGCATACAGCCGGCGGTGACGTCGATGTCGTAGACGGCTGCGCCCTTGGGGGCTGCTGCAATTTCCACGGAAGTTTCGGATATGTTGGCGGGGCCTTCCGACTCGTTCTTCGGGAACGGTACGCCCTCGCCGTTGGCGAGCCATTCTTTCGACACGCCCACATTCACCACCACTTTATTAATAAATGAGTCGGTGATGGGTTGGCGCCCGGTGAGCACGCGCGACAGGGTGCTGGGCTCCACCCCGAGCAAGCGAGCAAATCCGGCTTGGTTGCGGCGCGATAGTTCAAGAAGATATTTAAGCCGAAGCAAGGGGGTGGCTTCGGTAGATGGTGCTTGGATGGGGTCGAAGATGTTATTCATAGCGAGTCAATAAAGATTTTGATGCAAATTTACAATAAAAATTGTAGATATGCAATGAATTGACTCAAAAAAGTTGATATTTAGCGCAATTTGTAGTGATTGCGGAGGTCTTCGAAAGCCTGCGGATTGGCGCGGAGCGCGTTGGTGTCGTCGGCAGGATTATATGCAGCGAGTGCTTGCTGATAGGTGATGGCGTGCGGGGTGTCGGGTAGCGGTGAGTCGAACAACGCCACTCGAGGGAGGTTGAAATGCTGTGTCAGAGCGTCGACCACCATTTGCGATGCGCGCATCTTGCCTAATTGTGAGTAACCGGCGATGTGGGGCGAGGCTACAGCGGCCTTCGCCAATAGTTCTGCATTGATATTTGGCTCGCCTTCCCAGCAGTCGACTACGGCATCGCTGCAAAGGCCGCGGTCGATGGCGTTGAGCCATGCGGCGGTGTCGACAATCGGGCCTCGGGCAGCGTTGATAATCAGTGGTTTGCGTTGGAGTTGGGCGAAAAAATCATTGTCGGCGAGGTGAAACGTAGCATCTTGGCCTTCGCGAGTGAGCGGAGTGTGAAAAGTGATGATGTCGGCTTGAGCGGCGGCTTGAACGAGCGAGTACCAGCGGCTACCACCTTCTGCGCGTTGACGTGGCGGGTCTACGGGCAATACAGTCATATCCAACGAGTTGGCCCATTGCTCTACGATGCGTCCCACGTGTCCCACACCTACGATGGCTATAGTGTATTGATTTAAAGGTGCCGGGCGGAGGTGTGCGATTGAGCCGAACACATATTCGGCCACGGCGCGGGCGTTGCAACCGGGCGCGTTGGCCACAGTGATGCCGGTCGCTCGGCACCAGTCGAGGTCGATGTGGTCGGTGCCAATGGTGGCGGTGCCCACGAATTTCACTCGTGAGCCGTTGAGCAGGGCTTGGTTGCAGCGAGTGCGCGTGCGCACTACGATTGCGTCGGCCTCTCGCACGGAGTCGGGAGTGAAGTCTGCCGGAGCAAGACGCACCACTTGGGCCACCGATGAAAGACGGTCGATATAAGGAATGTTGGCCTCGACCAACACTTTTGGTATCAGAGAATTATCTGCCATAGGAAAGAGAAGATGTATATGGCCGCAATGGTGAGCACCGCTATGTATTGGCGTTCGTAGCGGTAATTTACGAAATAGTGAGTGAGTTGATATGCGGCGCAGACGTTGAGCAGAGGAATGTACACACCGAGGTTGCCGAAGTCGACTATCATGGCTAAAATGGTGAAGGCCGACACCAAGTTGAGTGCTCCGTTGAAAGCGCGGGCGCGAGCGTTGTATGCGATGGTTTTCAGCACGTTGAGCATCACCGAACCAATCAGCAGCAAGGCGGTGAAGCCCACGGCGGCTGTGATTAGCATCGGGCGTTCAAGCCATTGGCTCACACTGAAAATGCTGCGAATATGGGGTAGGAACAACGTGTGCGGAGTGACTGCTCCGAAGCCGAACAATAGTATCCAGGGAGTGAGCAACCCCATGGCCGAGGCTAAGAAAGCGCGGAGTGTGAATATGCGCATTTGTGCCAGCATCAACCACATAGCGGGGATGAATAGCGCAAATGCATAGTTGACCATTGCGCCAATCGATAGCAAGAAGAAAGAGAGGAACACACCGCGCACGTCGTCGCTATTGCCGTATGAGGCAAACATTCGGTGCATGCACACCAGCAGCACCGGTGCTATAATCAGCCCATCGTTGACCGTGCCCAATGCTATCGGCACGGCCGCTTGCATCAATGCAAACAAACCCACATCGAGGTAACTTACGGCTCGCAGAATGTTGAATTGGCGATTAATAAGCACCATCAGCCCCATCGTTCCAAGCAACAGAACCCCATTCACAACAATGGCCCAACCACCGCTTACAAGGGGTGAAGAATAAATGAGCGAGGCTTGCGAGGCTACCGGATTTGCCACTTCATCGCTCAGCAGATGAGCCAACAGCATAGCCACCGCCGCGGCCACCACCATAAGGACGGCGGCCGGGCGTTTGTGAAACATTCGGCTGATTTGCTGATGGCGCATCGCGAGGATTTATTTCATCACATCGCGGCCGATGTCGCGGCGGAAGTACATTTTATCGAAGTGGATGTTGGCCAACGAAGCATAACTGTTGGCAAGAGCGTCGGCCAGGTCGCGGCCGTATGAGGTGACGGCCAATACGCGTCCGCCGGAAGTCACCACCTGCCCATCGGCATTGCGTGAGGTTCCGGCATGGAACACGATGCTATGCTCGGGCGCGAGGTCGCCGGTGATGGGCAGGCCCTTGGCATACGAGCCGGGGTAGCCGCCGGAGGTGGCGATGACGGTGGCGGCGGCACGTGGGTCGTGCTCGGCGGGAATGTTGGCCAAATCGCCTTTGGCGCAGCCTTCGAGCAAGTCGACCAGGTCGGAGGCCAAGCGGGGCATGACAACCTCGGTTTCGGGGTCGCCCATACGCACATTGTATTCAATCACTTTGGGTTCGCCGGCGCAGTTGATGAGGCCCAAGAAAATGAAGCCTCGATATACCAATCCTTCGGCTTTGAGGCCCTCGATGGTGGGGATAATGATGCGTTGCTCCACTTTTTGCATGAAAGCCTCATCGGCAAAAGGCACGGGGCTCACAGCGCCCATGCCGCCTGTGTTCAATCCGGTGTCGCCTTCGCCCACACGCTTGTAGTCTTTGGCCACAGGCAGGATGCGATAGCCGCCGTTGCCGTCGGTGAGCACGAATACGGAGCACTCGATGCCGCTAAGGAACTCCTCAATGACCACCTTGGCCGAGGAGGCGCCGAATTGGCCGTCGAGCATAGTGCGCAAGGCTGTGCAAGCCTCGTCGTAGTCGGGCAGAATGAGCACACCTTTGCCGGCAGCGAGGCCGTCGGCTTTGAGCACGTATGGTGCTTGCAATGTTTTGAGAAAATCACACGCTTGGACGTAGGTGTCGGCAGTGAATGTTTGGTAAGCGGCAGTGGGGATATTGTGGCGTTGCATAAAGGCTTTGGCGAAGTCTTTGCTGCCTTCCAAGGCGGCGGCATCGCGTGAAGGACCTACCACCATCACTCCTTTATTTGCAAAATAGTCGTAGATACCGGCTACCAACGGGTCTTCATTGCCCACTACAATCATATCGATGGCATTTTCAGCCACGAAAGCCTCCACAGCATCAAATTTCATAGGGCTGAGCGAAGGCACGGTGGTGCCGTAGGCGTCGGTGCCGGCATTGCCCGGCGCTATCCATAGGGCTGCGCAACGAGGTGATTGCGATATTTTGCGGGCGAGGGCCGATTCGCGGCCGCCCGAACCAAGCAGAAGTATGCGAAGTGAACTCATTATTATATTGGTTTTGAGGGGATTGGGTTATTCTTTTGTTGTATTATTGTCGGAAGATTTGCGACGCCAACCGCGCGAGCGCATCGTGGGACCTTCTTGCGGTGCAAGTTGGGGTGTGCGCCCCACAATCGACTTAAGCGCACCGGGATTGCGGCGTTTTGCCAGCGGATTTTCGCTCTCCTCGACTTCTGCGGGGCGGTCGGCGATTTTCTTGCTGCGGAAATCTTTTGCGCTACGACGGTCGCGACGCTCGGAGCGCTCCTTGCGTTCGGGGCGGTCGCTACCACGGCCGATTTTACCTCCGGCGCGCACAAACGAGCGGCGGTCGCCCGCAAACAGTTCGTATTCGCGGAGCGAACATTCCAAAGCGCCGTTCAATACGGATATTTTTTGCGAAGGTGCGAGGCCAATCTTGGCAAAATGCTCGTCGCGATAACCGATAATCCAAGCGTGGTAGCCGGTGAACACGTGCTTGAGTTGCGAGCCGAGGGTGACATAGAGCCCATCGAGGTCGGGCGCGGAGATGCGTTCGCCGTAAGGCGGGTTGGTGATAATCACGCCTGCGGGTTGCGGAGCCTCGGTCCAGTCGGCGATGCCGCGGCGTTCCAATTCGATGTATTTGCTCACACCGGCGGCTTTAATGTTTTGCGTAGCGATTTCGATGGCTTGTTTGGCGATGTCGCAGCCGTAGATTTTGAATTGGGGTGTGCGCTCGGCGCTATCGTCGTTGTAGATTTCTTCGAATAGTTCTTTGTCGAAGTCTTTCCAATGCTCGAAAGCGAAGCCACTGCGGTAGATGCCCGGAGCAATGTTGGCGGCAATCAAGGCTGCTTCGATAAGGAATGTGCCGGAACCGCACATAGGGTCGACCAAAGGCGATTGTCCGCGCCAACCGCTGCGCAAGATGATGCCTGCAGCGAGCACCTCGTTGATGGGCGCCTCGGTTTGCGCCACGCGGTAGCCGCGTTTGTGGAGCGATTCACCGGAAGAATCCAATGAGATGGTGACTTGGTCGCCGGCAATGTGCACGTTAAGCATCATATCGGCATCCTGCAAGCGCACTTTCGGACGGAATTCTTCGCCGTGGCGGTCCTTGAACCAGTCGACGATGGCATCTTTCACGCGATAAGTCACGAAATGAGAATGGGTGAATTCATCGCTGTTCGACACAGTGTCGATAGCAAACGAGCCATCAACATCCAGCAGTGTGCTCCAATCGTATTCTTTCACATGAGCATACAACTCGTCGGTGTTCTTGGCTCGAAATTTATAGAACGGTTTAAGGATGCGCAAAGCGGTGCGGCACTGCAAGTTAGCGCGATAAAGAAGTGCTTTATCTCCACGAAACGACACCATGCGCCTACCCGGCACCACATTCTCGGCGCCCAAAGCGCGGAGTTCATCAGCCAAAACGTCTTCAAGGCCTTGGAAGGTCTTGGCCACCATTTCAAAAGTATTGTCCATTATTGTCAAAATCGCTAAGTTTTTGCAAAGTTACAAAAACTTCCGCACACCACCGCTATTTTTATGTAATATTTAGCATTCTGCGGTGTTTATAATTGTGTTTTTTCGTCTACCTTTTTCAGTTTTAAGGTCGATAACTCAGAATTTCCTGAAAATCAAAAGATTTCTCAATATTTCCGCTAATATTGTAGGACGCTCTTACACTTTTAAGGCCGAAAAAATGTAAACAACCACATTTTTAAGGCCGAAAAAGTGTGTACAACCACATTTTTCAGGCGCAACATTTGCAATAAACTAATAAATTGGAAGCAGCGGCCAAACCGCAAACCGCTAATATTACGAGGCGCTCGGCAAGTAGGTAAGACGTGGCTACTTAAGGAGTTTGCTCGCCGTGCATACACCAAATATGTGTATGTGAATTTTGAGCAGGATCAAGTTTTAAGTCAAATTTTCGCTACGACTCTTGATCCCTATAAAATATTGACTGCAATTGCTTTGCGACATCAAACCACCATTGATGAAGATACCCTTATCATTTTTGATGAAATTCAAGCGGCTCACGGTGGGGTTACTGCTTTAAAATATTTCTGTGAAGATGCGCCACAGTACCATGTGGTGGCCG
>SFNM01000091.1 GCA_004552725.1 Bacteroidales bacterium
AGGGACTACGCTTGTGGCGGCAGAAGAATTGGGTCGGCAGTGGATTGGTGTAGATATTGGAGCCGTTGCCATAGCAACCGTTAAAGAACGATTAGCTAATGGTAGTAAAAGATTGTCAGAACTCTCAAAAACTCAAATTAAGCAATATTCTTTATTTGATGAAGATTTCCAATTAGATGAAAATAATAATGAAGACGGTTTGATTAGAGACATACAATATGATTTCTATGAGTTCTCAACCGACTAATACGTATGCGCGAGAAATGAATGGCCTTCAATAACAACGAGGACGATATGATCAATGAGCATTTACATATTATTCGCCTCGTTTATCCTGACTCCCTCGCCAAACAGGCTTTTAATATCAACTTTAATTACATTGAGCCCTGGCCCAATAACTTCTATAAATGAAAACACTTCGTTTACTCCCGATACTGGTTCTTTTTATTACAGCAATAAGTTGCTCACAAAAGAAACAAAAGCAAGATTCGGTTACAGACCATCTTGCAAGCGTTGCGATGGGAGCGGATACGAATCCTCAATGTGTACTCATTGTGACCTTTACAACCACCACGATGTAACACCTGTAATGGCAATGGCCGAGTGAGGCGGACTCGTCAAGTTCCGTATTACGAATAAATAATTATGGCGTTCCGGCACCGCCGTCGGGCTTTGGCGGCATTGCCGTTGAGCCTCGGTCTCAATCCTGACGGACTAACAATTCCTAACGCATATAAGTATTATGGATGATTACGGCGATTTAGGTTCTTATAATGGCGACGTTGAACACGATATGTGGGTTGACTACGACCATTACAAGAACACCGGGGATCCGGACGTGTTCGACGAAGAAGATACTGAGTGTATTGTTGACGAACTAAATGATTGGGCCTAATTGTCTCAATCTATGTTGAATTGTTTGGATGGCGGATACGCCATAAATAAAACAAGCGGCCCACGGGGCCGCTTGTTTTATGTGGAGGGATGATTTATTCTGCTGCGTTGAGGAGTTCAATCATCTTGATGGCGGAAACGGGGATGCGGGTGCCGGGACCGAAGATAGCGGCTACGCCTGCTTTGTACAGGAAGTCGTAGTCTTGGGCGGGGATAACACCACCGGCCACTACCATGATGTCGGGGCGACCGAGTTTCTCCAATTCTGCAATCACTTGGGGCACGAGGGTCTTGTGGCCTGCCGCCAAGGAGCTGACGCCGAGGATGTGAACGTCGTTCTCAACGGCTTGGCGAGCGGCTTCTTCCGGAGTTTGGAACAACGGACCCATGTCCACGTCGAAGCCGCAGTCGGCATAACCGGTGGCAACGACTTTGGCGCCACGGTCGTGGCCGTCTTGGCCCATTTTTGCAATCATGATGCGAGGTTGACGACCTTCGCGTTTGGCGAATTCTTCGCACATTTGTTGAGCGCGAACAAATTCGGGATCGGATTTGGTTTCTGCTGAGTACACGCCTGAGATTGTTCTGATTACTGCTTTGTAACGGCCGACAACTTCTTCGCATGCGTCGGAGATTTCGCCCAGAGAAGCGCGGAGGCCGGCTGCTTTGACAGCGAGGTCGAGCAAGTTGCCTTTCTTAGTGCGAACACATTCGGTGATGGCAGCGAGGGCTTCTTTCACCTTGGCTTCGTCGCGGTGAGCACGAAGGTCGTTGAGGCGTTCGATTTGCTCGGTGCGCACTTGAGTGTTGTCGATTTCGAGGATGTCGATGGGATCTTCGTGATCCAAACGATACTTGTTGATACCAACGATGGTTTGGCGACCGGAGTCGATGCGGGCTTGAGTGCGGGCAGCGGCTTCTTCGATACGCATCTTGGGCAGACCGGTTTCGATGGCTTTGGCCATGCCGCCGAGTTTCTCGATTTCTTGGATGTGTTCCCAAGCGCGGTGAGCGATTTCGTTGGTGAGGGCTTCTACATAGTAAGAACCGGCCCATGGGTCAACTTGTTTGGTGACCATGGTCTCTTCTTGGATGTAGATTTGGGTGTTACGGGCGATACGGGCCGAGAAGTCGGTGGGCAGAGCGATGGCTTCGTCCAGCGCGTTGGTGTGGAGCGACTGGGTGTGACCGAGAGCGGCGCCCATGGCTTCGATACATGTACGGCCAACGTTGTTGAAGGGGTCTTGTTCGGTGAGCGACCAACCTGATGTTTGAGAGTGAGTACGCAGTGCCAGCGATTTGGGGTTCTTGGGGTTGAATTGCTTAACAATCTTGGCCCAGAGCATACGAGCGGCGCGCATTTTGGCCACTTCCATGAAGAAGTTCATGCCGATAGCCCAGAAGAACGACAGACGGGGAGCGAAAGCGTCGATGTCCATGCCTGCGTTAACACCTGCGCGGAGGTATTCCAGACCGTCAGCGAGGGTGTAAGCGAGTTCGATGTCGCAGGTTGCGCCGGCTTCTTGCATGTGGTAGCCCGAGATGGAGATGGAGTTGAACTTGGGCATATTCTGCGAGGTGTACTCGAAGATGTCGGCGATAATGCGCATGGAGAATTCAGGCGGGTAGATGTAGGTGTTGCGCACCATGAATTCTTTGAGGATGTCGTTTTGGATGGTACCGGCCATTTCTTCGAGTTTGGCACCTTGTTCCAGACCGGCGTTGATGTAGAAGGCGAGCACGGGGAGCACGGCGCCGTTCATGGTCATCGACACGGACATTTTGTTCAAGGGGATACCGTCGAAGAGCACTTTCATGTCTTCGAGAGAGCAGATTGATACACCTGCTTTACCTACGTCGCCCACTACGCGGGGGTGGTCAGCATCATAGCCGCGGTGTGTGGCAAGGTCGAAAGCCACGGAGAGGCCTTTTTGACCGGCTGCAAGGTTGCGGCGGTAGAAGGCATTGGATTCGGCGGCGGTGGAGAAGCCGGCATATTGACGGATGGTCCAAGGACGCAAGGGGTACATTGCGCTGTACGGGCCACGCAAGAAGGGAGGAATACCGGATACGTAGTTGAGGTGTTCGAGGCCTTCGAGGTCGTGCTTAGTGTAGATGGGTTTTACGGGAATGAGTTCGGGGGTGAGCCAGTCTTGCTCGGGGTTGGCAGCCACGGCACAGTGCTGAGCGCCGAAAGAATCTTTAGTGATATCGATATGTGAAAAATCGGGTCTCATAACTTTTTGTTTACCGGGTTATTATTTAAGAAGACGGGCATTGAAGTCGCGAAGAGTTTCGAGCACGTTGCAGCGCACGTGAACGAAGTCGTTGATACCTACGGCGCGGAGGTCGTCGGAGCAAGCGGGAGCGCCGGCCACAACGAATTGAGCGCGACCATTGAGGTATTTAAATGCTTCAGGTGCGAGGGTGGCGTATTCGTCGTCGGAGGAGCAGAGCACGATTACGTCGGCTTGTTTTTCCAAAGCGGCGTCGATGCCTTGTTCCACGGTTTCGAAGCCGAGGTTATCAATGATTTCATAACCGGCGCAACCGAAGAAGTTGGTGGAGAATTGAGCGCGAGCGAGACGCATAGCGAGGTTACCGATTGTGAGCATAAACACTTTGGGGCGTTTAGTAGCGGCTTCGGTGGCTAAGCGGAGTTCTTCGAAATCGCTGGCAGCACGTTTGCCACAAAGGGCACGTTCATTGTCGACGGTGCAACCGCAGTGGCAAGCACATTCTTGCTGTTGGAGTTTTTGAGCGGCGAATTCGTTGATGTTGGGGTATTGGTTGGTGCCGAGGAGCACTTCTTTACGACGAGCCACATCGGTGTGGTGCTTTTTGCAACTTTCGTTCACTGCGTCTTGCACTTTGTGAGCATCGACAGCAGCGAAGAAACCACCGTTGGCTTCCACGTCGAGGAAGAGTTTCCACGCTTCTTTAGCGATGGCCACGGTGAGGGTTTCTACATAGTATGAGCCGCCGGCGGGGTCAACGACTTTGTCGAGGTGGCTTTCTTCCTTGAGGAGGAATTGTTGGTTGCGAGCGATGCGTTCGGAGAATGCATCGGGACGTTGGAAGGGAACGTCGAAGGGAGTGGTGGTGATGGAGTCAACACCGGCCAATGCAGCCGACATGGTTTCGGTTTGGCTACGGAGCAAGTTCACGTGAGCATCGAACACGGTTTGGTTGAAACGCGAGGTTGAAGCGTGCACGTGCATCTTGGCGCTACAGGGACATTCTGGTTTGTATTGAGCCACGATTTGAGCCCAGAGCATGCGAGCGGCGCGGAATTTGGCGATTTCCATGAAGTAGTTGGAGGAAATGCCCATATTGAATTTGATGCGATGAGCCACTTGGTCAACGGTGAGGCCGGCATCGGTGAGTTGCGACAGCCAATCGGCACCCCAAGCGAGAGCATAACCGAGTTCTTGGTAGATGTAAGCACCGCTGTCGGCTAAGAGTACGGAGTCAACGGCGAAGAGTTTGAGCCCTTTGACGTCGGCGGCTGCTTCTACTAGTGCTTTGGAGGTTTCAACCACGGCTTTGAGGTCGCAGTCTTTGCCTTTGCGGAATACGCCGCGCAGGGGGTCGTAGTCGATAGCGCCCCGGAAAGTGTCGGCAGCGCCGGCGGCTTTTACTACTTCAACCAAGGCTTTGGTGAGTTCAACTGCTTTGCAACGGCAGGTATGGAAGTTGATTTCCACTTTAGTGAGGTCGATGCCTTTCAGAAGAACATTGAGCACTTCAACCGAGGGTTCTTCCACGTGGAAACCGAGAGAAGTAACACCTTTGGTGAGCACTTCGCAAGCGGTAGCGTTAGCAGCGGCGGGGTCAGTGTCGAGGATTTCTTGACGGGTGAGCCAGTCGTTGTCGGTGCGTGTGCCGCGAACGAAGGGGAATTCGCCGGGGAGCGAGTCGGTAGTTTTTAAATCTGCGATGTCTTCGGCGCGATAGATGGGCTGCACGTTGAAGCCTTCGTTGGTGCGCCAAACGAGTTTCTTCTCGAAGTCGGCGCCTTTAAGATCGGCTTCGACTTTGGCGCGCCATTCTTCGTAGGTCACGCCCGGAAACTGTTCGAACAATTTTTCAGGTTTTTCTGCCATAACTTTTGAATAGTTATCTATGATTTAGGGATATTTATTTTGCTAAATATTTTCTAAAGATAATAAGGTAAGGCATAGGATGCCTATTTGGGGGCAAAGTTAGTAAATTTTTATAATTAAAGCAAAAAAGAAGCGAAAAATGCGCAGAAAAATAGCGAAAAAAACGTTTACAAGGTATAAAAATGTAGAATTTTGGTCAAAAGCGAGAATAAACAACGTGGTGCACCGGTTTTAGAGTCCGGTGCAGCACGTTGTAGGAGTGAGGAAATTGAGTGTGTTGGCTTAGTGGTTGTTGTCGCTATCATCGCCACCACCGGTGAGGGCGGTGTTGGATATTTTGCCTTCGATAAGCACAAGGTTGAAATCGGAATCGTCGTAGTTGAGCACGACTATCTTGGAGAATGACATATATGTGGAGTCGGAGGGCTGGACGTAGATGGTGTTGCGTTCGCCATCGCTTCGTTGGTCCACCACCACTTCCAAGTTCTGGCCATTCAAAATCTGTTGCGACCTCGACTGAAGAGTTGACAGAGTGGAACTTTGCGTGCCATCGTAAGTAATGACTTCGATTGAACTGACGTTTCGGATGTCAAAGTCCACTTGGTTGGACACGTTCGACACAATATTCTCACCGGCCAACATCATTACCGAGCGGCCAATGTAAACGCTTTCCACACCGGGCATATCGGCCAACTCTTTGAAGACGCGCACCTGCGAGCAGGCGGTAAGGGAGGTGAGCATAACGCCGGCGATTAATTTAATGCGAAGAATTGAATTTTTCATTGTTGTATAGAGTTAAGCGAGTTGTTAATTGAATTAAGGGCGGGGTCAATGGCCTCGGGCGATTGCGTGGCCCGGGCTATAGTGTTGCGCGCCCGTTGGAGTGTCGAAGCCAGTATTTGAGCGGCCTCTTCAGGGTCGGTGACCACGCGTGTGCGCGAGGTGGGTGTAGTCGGTCGCGGTTGGTATTTTTGCACCGCCGGTTCGGACTGCTGCTCGGGCTGTTGCGGCTCCTGGGCTGGTTGCGGCTGGATAGTTGCGACGGTGTCGGCCTTGGCGATGAGCGAAGTGTCGGCAACGGCGTCGCTATTGGGTTGGAAGAGCCACAGCGAGGCGATGGCGAATACAGCCACGGCGGATGCGGCCACATGCCACAGGCGGATGCGTCGCCACATAGTGCGTCGCGGACTGCCGCAAGTGGCTGCGAGGATGCGTTGCTCCATATCGTCCGGCTCTTCGATGGAGGCGGCCTCGGCCATGGCGAGAATGATGGCGCGATCGGCCTCAAACTCGGCATCGACCTGCGGGTGCGTGCTGAAGTAATCTGTCAAAGCCTCAATCACCTCGGGCGTGGCCGTGGCGGCATAGAATTGCTCCAAAGCCTGTCGAAGTTGGGCTGTCGATGTAATGGTGAGCTTGTTCATTGCTTGAGTTTTTGATAGAGTTGTTTGATTTTTAGCCGCGAGCGGCTGATTATTTGTCTTACATTATCGTTTGAAAGGCCGGTGATAGCAGCGATTTCAGTCGATGGCTTGTTGTCGTATATGCTCATTCGCATTACTAATCGAGAGTTGGGCGGAAGTTGTTCCACTAAATGAGCAATCAGTTCCAAATCACCGGGTGGTTGCGACTCTTCGGCCGGAGGCTCTGATACTGCGTTTAAGTCGATTGAAGGATGAGCGGAGCGATGACGCAAAATGTCAACGGCTTGATTGCGAAGAGTTGCGAAAGCGTATGCTTGCACATTTGCCACCTTCTCTAAGGTGTCGACATTCTGCCAAAGTTTCACCATAGTATCTTGTACGGCATCTGCAGCATCCTCGCTATTACCCAACACAGCCACTGCTGCTCGGAAAAGGCTTGGGTGCATTGCAACTATGGATTGCTGAAACTCAGTTGATGTCATGTCATTTCTTCATTCATTCGCATATATAACGAACAAACTCACCAAATGTGACAACCTACATACACTTTTTTGAAGAAAAGTTTGATAAAAGTATCTATTAATTTCTATAAAAATTTAAAAAAATGTCAATGGGTTTGAATAGAAGCACAAAATAGTTCCGAAAAATGTAATCATTTACATAATTCCGAATAATTTAGTGTATTTTGGGGCGCTACAATTTTGGCATTTTTTTTTATAAAAACTGTTA
>SFNM01000092.1 GCA_004552725.1 Bacteroidales bacterium
AATGATGGTGATTGTCGTGATTGTTGCAATGATTTTGCACCGACAAATGATTGTTTTTGCTATCGGACGCTTTGCTGCAAAAGCCGTGATTATGCCCGCTTTAATAATCACCATTTCCGCTATTGCTGCTTGGGGCGTATCTAATGTAATCCACAATCAATTGTGCAACATCATCGCCACCACTCTTACATCTACTGTTCTCCTGCTTGCAATGACATATATCTTTGTATTCGACAAATCCACACGCCAGGATTTTAAGAATAAATTACACATAACTAAACCAAGGCAATGATATGAAACGTATAGTTTTTACACTGGACCACATGAATGTTGGAGGCGTTGAAAAAGCATTTCTCGGTATGCTCGACGCTATGCCTAAAGATAACTTGGAAATCCACGTTGCATTCTTTGTGCCCGAAGGTGGCTTTTTGCAATATCTGCCCGAATATGTGCATATTCATACAATTGAGCCATACTACAAAAATATGGACTTCATCACCCACCCGGTGCGAACTACCTTGCGCGACATTATAAGAGGTCGTTTCAACTCAATTCCTCGGTTTATGGCTTTCCTCAAATCGAAATTAGCCGGCGACAAAGTGGCTATAAATCGATATCTCTTACGCGGCGATGATGCTTTGGGTATGGAATTCGACGTTGCAATCAACTATGCTTCGCCCCACGAATATTTGGATTACTATGTAGGCCATCATCTACGTGCCGCTTCACGCGCCACTTGGATCCACTTCGACGTGTCGCGTTGCTACAACTCTGCCAAGTCTATCCGCCAAGCAATGCATCATATCGACCGAATTTTCGTGGTGTCTGACCGCGCTCGTCGTATTTTCTGCGAAAAATTCCCGGAATTATCGGCTCGTACTCGCACATTCCACAATATCATCTCGCCTGAAATGATTCTTAACGACTCTACCAAACCTTGCGATATGCGCCCGGAAAAAGGAGTACTCAATATCGTGACCGTTGGGCGTATTTCAGTCGAAAAAGGCCAACGCGATGCAATCGCCGCTGTCGCCCGCCTGAATGCCACCGGCCATCGTGCTATCTTGCACTTGGTTGGCAACGGCACCGACGCCGCGGCTTGTCGACGCTTTGCTATGGACTGCGGTATTGATGATTGTATTAAATTCTACGGCGCGAAGACCAACCCCTACCCTTACATGGCTCGCGCCGACATATACCTCCAACCGTCCCGTCACGAAGGTTATTGCATCACTTTGGCCGAGGCAAAGTTGTTCGATGCCCCTATTGTCGCAACCGACTTCACCGGCGCCCGCGAACAATTATCGCAACGAGCCAATGCAGTCATTGCTGAAGACTTCACTCCCGAAGGATTGGCTAACGCCATTCTCAAAGCAGCACAGATGCCACGGGCTCACTCAATTCCCGACGGTCGATACCCTGACGAAATGCTCGAACTGATTAATCTACTCTCCAATTAAGGATTGTATAGGTCGGTATTATAATAATTCATAATATCCCGACACATCTTCAGAGCCTCCTTCGCCGGGGAGTCGGCATCAAGCGCCAAAGATCGTTCATAATCACTCATAGCGGCGCCCCGGCGATCCAATCGCCAATTAAGCCGCCCTCGTTGATAATACAACTCAGCCGTTGCGCCTTTCGTCGCAATTTCGGCATCTATCTCGGCCAATTCAGCCGTCAAATCTTTTTCAGCAGACACGTTGATTAGAATTATAATTAAATTTGATACAAATATAGCACCATTTTGTGATATGCGCAATTTTTTCGTATATATTTTTCTTACTATCGCATTGTTTGCCGGTGCAGCCAACCCAATGGCCACCAATTACACCTTCTCGCAATGCCACGGGTCGCTTTCTCCATACCCCGACGATATTAATCCCGCCGTATATCCCGACTCTCTCACTCCGGTGTTTGTGAACCATGTGGGACGTCATGGCTCGCGATATCCCGCTTCTGCTACTTCGTGCGCCAAATTAAGCCGCGCCCTTTTTATAGCCGACTCGCTCGGTACTATCACTCCTATTGGTCGGAAATTACAACGTTTGGTCAACGAAGTAATCCAAAAGAGCAACGGCCAATGGGGTGCGCTCGATTCGATTGGCGAAGCCGAGCAACGTGCCATCGCTTCGCGCTTCTTTATCAACTTCAAGCCGCTGTTTCAATCAGGCAAACGCATTGACGCGGTTTCTTCTTACTCGCCTCGTTCAATGATGAGCATGTTTACATTCGTACATCAACTGTCGCGAATGAACAATCGTCTCTCATACTCCACCGCTTCCGGACGCGACTATTCACCTCTGGTGCGACCCTTCGACCTCGACACCATTTTTCAACAATACATCGCTTCCGACCTCTGGGCTCAACCATATAATCAATATTTCACTGCCGCTTGTCCCACTTCGGCCATTATTCGAGCCCTTGGCGAACGATTCCCCTATGAAAGCGAAGAGCAACAACGCAACTTAGCAATCACTGAATATTACGTTGTGGCCGGATGCCGAGCCATGGGCATCGACCCTTCAACCTCGCAATTTTTCTCCAACGAAGAATACAATGCTTTGTGGTCGTGCTTCAATCTTCGTCAATATTTGCAACGCACCGCCACAACCGTATCTGTCGCTCCGGCCGACATTGCTGCCGAATTATTACGCGACATTATTGCCACATTCGACAAGGCTGTTGAAGGCACTGATGAAGTGGCACGTTTGCGTTTTGGCCATGCCGAGACATTACTCCCATTGTTGTCACTCATTCGTTTGCAAGGATGCTATTATGCCACCAATTATTTCGACACTGTGGGACAACACTGGCGCGACTTCGATATCGTGCCTATGGCTGCTAATCTCCAAATGATACTATTCCGCGGCCCATCGGGCAAGTTCTACCTCAGAGTCGACCTCAACGAGCATCCCGTATCGTTAATTCCTAACGACAACACACTATATCTACCTTGGGACGTGGCGCGTCGCTTCCTCCTTGACCGTATTCCGCTCTACCTCTAACCGTGCATCACATAATCCACTGCCCGGTTCACAAATGCAGTGAACGGCTGAGTAGTGGCAAACAACGTTGCCACTCGCTTAGCCAAATTTGGCGCGAGCACAAACTCATCATCAACATGTGTATATAAGCAAAAGGCTTTGACTCGCATCCAATCAGCGTATGGTGCTTCGGGCGGATACTGCCGTGGCACTCGCTTAAGGGCTCCTTCCATTTCCATTGCAAAACGCTTATCCGCAGCGCCAACTACATTCGCTGAGAAGTTAGGCCATTCATCGCTGATATCTTCGCGCAAAATTTTAACAGCACGAGGGTCATAACAATAATTGCCCGCTGCAAGCATGTGTGCTTGTGGGTATGAATTGCCCAAGCCGGTGCCTACATGGAAATAATATCCCGCATGCATCGACTTCTTGCCTCCCGGACAAATAAATGCACCAAAGTGCGTTTTGTAAGGCGATTTATCGGCTGAAAACCTCGTGTCGCGATAGATGCGATACGTGCAATTCTTCACCGACAAGGGTGCCACTACAGGCTCGAAGCGCGCTATTTCGTCAATAAGTTCTTGGCAAAATTCATTCCATATACCTTGCACACGCTGATACCTCGATTTGTTGGCATTGAACCATTCGCGATTATTATTCAGTGCCAACTCGCGTAAAAAAGCCAAAACCTCTTCCATCATCATTCCATATTTGAACGAATATAATCCTCCACAGTAAACTCTGTCTTATACTGCTGAGGAATAGCAGCCGCATCGTCTATCACTACTATTCGCGAGAAGCGACCTTGCGACACTGCGCGTATGAAGTCCAAAATTTCACCCTGATAATCGACACATGGAATGTGGCAAACGTTGTGTGTAGCGCCTCGAACTATATGAATTTGGTGAGGAGCATTAACCTCGGTGAGTTGATTACTTATAAACTCTGACCCGTAAAGGCCTATGTCTCCTACGCAAATCTTATTGAATGGGACATTGCTATCTGCATCACCATGAAATAGCAGCATCGGTGCCGGTGTTGTTTCCCACTCCGGCTCTCCCAACGCGCACACTGCTCCGGCCATTGAAATCACGCCGGCATAGTTGAAATCCGGCGTCAAACCGGGCAACTCGCCATTGCAGATGCTCAATTCTGTTTGCAAAGCGGTGATAGCTCCTGCACTTGAGCCTGCTGCAAACACTTTCGTCGGGTCAAAACCTAATTGCTTAACATTCTCAACGAGATATGCTGTGGCCGAGGCAAAGTCTGTCACCGCCACAACTATCGCCTTGTAGAGTGCATTGCAAAAGCCTTCCACTGTAGCAATGCTTTCCTGACCGCCGGCCAATAACACCGTGCGGTAGTCGATTGTCGCTACTGATACTCCGTTATCGCACAGAAAGTTAAAGAGTTTGTCATAGTGCTCGCAATGCCGCTCGCCTGCCATAAAACCACTGCCGAACGCAAACACCATCAACGGCGCATTTTCCTCATCAGCACGATAGTAGTCGAGGCGAAGCGTGTCGGTGTCGCACACATTATATACATACGTTTCATAATTAGCAGCCCACGACGAGTAAGCCACAATCAATGAGCCAATTAAAGTCAGTACTTTGTTCATTGCACACTAATAAGTTCAATATCAAATATCAAGGTGGAACCTCCGGGAATACCGGGTTGGTTAAATCGACCATAGCCTTGCTCGGCCGGAAGGTAAATCTCCCAGCGGTCGCCGGGGTGCATCTGTTGAAGTGCCACAATCCATCCCGGAATAAGGTCGCGCAAGCGGAAAGCCGGCGCAGTTGACGACCGCGAACTGTCGAAGGTTTTACCATTAATCGTCTTGCCTGTGTAGTGAGCCACAACTACGCTGCTACGATTAGGCGACGGCTTGGATGCATCGCCTCGGCGCAAAATTTTCCGCAATACACCTGCTCCAACCGAGTCAACTCCCGGCTCCTTTGCCTTCGCCGCAAGCCACTGCTTATTCTTAATGATATAATCTTGCTTTGCCATGGCTACATTTGATTGGCATCAATGCTATCGAGCATTGCTGACATTGCTATACGTTGTCGCTCGTATTTTTCGCGGCGCACAATTGCCAATTGATACAATTGCAACAATTGCGAGTAGCGCCATGTTTGGCGGAATGCATCAGCCTCGGCGGCCGTCAGTGTGATTGAAACATTGTTCTTCGTCCCGAGCAATTCAATTTTGAGTTTGCCGGCCGGCGCCTCCATTATTGCTTTGGCAAAATCCGCCGCGGCTTCTTGAATTATCGACATAATTTCCGAGCCAGCCACTTCCATCGACTCTACCGCCACTGTTTGCACCGAGCCGTAGCGAAGCGCATTCAAGCCAATATGTCGGCCGGTATTTGAAACCGCAATGAAGAAGTAACCTTTTTCGTCGGTTCGCGCTTGGATGCCGGTGCGGTTCATTTCCGTGCCGGTGAAAGATTTTTTGAACACGTAATACCCCTCTGTCCCTTTTAATTCCACTTTCTTAAACAGCGGACGGAGCGAGTCAAGAGCCGCTTCCATAGCCGGGTTCTTCTCCTCAAATGCTTCAATACTGTCGATTGTGACTTGGTACAACACTTGGGCACGCAACCGGCGCGCGGCACGGCGCTGTTCCAAACAATCACGATAAGCCGAGTCGAGGAGGTTGATAGTTTCAATGGCACCGGCGCAGTCGCCGGCTTGGCGAAGACTGTCGGCTTGGTTGAGAAGTTGGGTTGCGGCCTCTGCACGTGAATTATCCGAACCGCACGATGATATGGATATAGCGGAAAGCCCCACCAAGGCGACTGCCGCACATTTAGATACGTTGAACATCTTTTACGCCTTTCACGGTTTTTAGTTTATTGATTAGTTTCGAAAGCGAATCGTCGTTGAGCACTCCTACCACCACGAAGCCGTTGAACAACCCATCGTGCGATTCAATTGAAATATTACGCAGCGAAGTCGCCTTCTCCTTATTAATTATTGAAGTAATATTTGTTACAATACCTATGTCGTCGCGCCCTACAATGCGCAGTTTGGCTGCCATTTGCTGACCAACCTTCCCGCTCCACCTCACATCAATCAAACGCGAAGGATATCGCTGATGAATATGAGTGGCATTAGGGCAATCGCACCGGTGAATTTTTATCACACCTTCGGCGGATATAAAGCCAAATACTTTATCGCCAAAAATAGGATTACAACAGCGAGCCAAACGGTAGTTGATACCTTTGATACCCTCTCCTATCACCACCACGTCGCCGCCTTGTTGCTGAGCCTCAGACTCCTGCGTTTGATGCAACACGTATGTATCTGCCGATATACGCGCCGACTCTTCAGTAGCCTTGGCTATCATAGCCTCGTAGGCTTCTATTACGGTGTTCACATCCAACCGCTCTTGGCTGATAGCGGTGTAAAACTCCGTTAGCGTCTTGTAGTTCAACCGCTTGGCGATACGCGAAATATCAGCCTCTGAAATCTCTACTTTACGATTTTTGCAGCGACGTTGTAGCATTTCCTTGCCCAATTCGCCGGCTCTGCTCTCTATTTCCTTAAGCGATACGCGAATTTTATTGCGAGCCTTGGAAGTGACAACGAAGTTTAGCCAATCGCGCTTGGGCTGTTGCTGAAGCGAGGTGGCAATCTCTACGGTGTCGCCACTAACCAATTTATAATTAAGTTTCTGATTTTTTCCATTTACTTTACCACCAATGCATCTCACGCCCAAGTTGGTATGGATATTGAAAGCAAAGTCAAGCAGTGTAGCGCCCAACGGCAGTCGATAAAGATCGCCTTTGGGTGTAAACACAAACACCTCGTTGCTATAGATATCCATCCGCATATTGCGCATCAATTCGAGTGGTCCGCTTTCGGCTGTTTCGAGGATATCGCGCACATTGTTCATCCACGCATCGAGATTGTTCTCGGCTTTGATACCCTTGTAGCGCCAGTGAGCGGCAAGACCTTTTTCGGCCACCAAGTCCATTCGTTTGGTGCGTATTTGCACTTCTACCCAGCGCTCTTCAGGTCCGTACACTGTGATATGCAGCGACTCGTAGCCATTGCTTTTGGGTATACTTATCCAATCTTTCATACGCGAAGGATTGGGACGATACATATCCGT
>SFNM01000093.1 GCA_004552725.1 Bacteroidales bacterium
AAAGGACCTTTTATTTGGTGGAGTATCGAGAGAATGGGTTTGGTATGGGGCTTGCTGCTGTACAGGCATTATAACGTTGTGTTACAATGGTTTAACCGCGGTTTTAAAGCAAAAATTATTGCTATCCTATTTGCTTGCATAGGATTAGGTCTGCTGTTTATGTACTATAAGCAAGTGCCGTTCATTAGAGATTACTTGCTCAAAATCGTTCTTGCCGGAGCAATTATCCTATTCTATATAGCTGTGAATCATAAGATTAAGCTGGTCAACGGCTTTACCAAAATGCTTGGTGCTATCTCCTACGAAACATTTTTAATTCACTTCTCAGTGCTATATGCCGTCTACCTAACCAATTCCACATTAAGCAGTGGCATATACATTTGGAGCGTAATAGTCATCACCCTGACCCTCAGCTACATATCTCACCTAATCGATGCGCCTATAGTAGGCGCCGCCAAAACACTATTCCGACGCATCCACAGGTAGGCGTCCACCGACTGTTTCACTGACTGACTGTTTATAGTGTGGCGGTGGCATTTATGCGGCGTATTGGCTTGCACATTTCCAAAAAGTTTTGTAACTTTGCACCCGATTTTATAACATCGCAAAATGAAAGTAATTTCCACTGTAGCGCAACTTCGCGAAGTTGTTGCTGATGCAAAGAAAGCCGGAGCCAAAATTGGCTTAGTGCCCACAATGGGCGCATTGCATGCCGGCCACGTGTCGCTGATTGAACGAGCACGCCAAGAGTGTGATTTCGTAGTAGTCAGCGTATTCGTTAACCCTACCCAATTTAATAACCCCGACGATTTACGCACCTATCCCCGCACCATTGATGCCGACTGCGCCAAACTCGAAGCCGCCGGTGTGGATGTGGCATTCGTGCCGACAGTCGAAGAAATATACCCCGAGCCCGATACTCGTGTGTTCGATTTAGGTCCGGTGGCTGAAGTGATGGAGGGCGCTATGCGACCCGGCCACTTCAACGGTGTGGCTCAAATTGTGAGCAAACTGTTTGATTACGTAAAGCCTCACCGTGCTTATTTCGGAGAGAAAGACTACCAACAAATCGCCGTAATCCGCCGCATGGTTGAAATCGAAGGATTTAACTTGGAGATAGTGCCTTGTCCTATCAAGCGTCACGACGATGGATTGGCCATGAGTTCGCGCAATGTGCGTCTGAGCGCCGAACAGCGTGCTAAAGCCCCGCAAATCCACCACATTCTCGCCCAAAGCGTTGAAGACTCAATGAATAATCACGACATCAAAGCATTGCGACAAAGCGTTGTCGACGCTATCAATGCCGTTGATGGAATGGAAGTTGAATACTATCAAATTGTCGACGCCTACACTCTGCAACCCGTGGCCGAATGGGATGGCAAGCAACCGCTGGTTGGCTGCGTAACCGTGTGGATGGGCGATGTGCGCTTGATTGACAATATCAAATACCCCAAGGCATGAACGTTGAAGTTCTCAAATCAAAAATTCACCGCGTGACAGTGACCGAGGCTCGCCTCGACTACATCGGTAGCATCACCATTGACCAAGACCTGCTCGACGCAGCAAACATATTGCCCGGCGAACGCGTATATATTGTTAATAATAATAATGGTGCTCGTTTGGACACTTACACCATCCCCGGCGAACGCGGTAGCGGCGTAATTTGTCTCAACGGCGCAGCCGCGCGATTGGTGCAACCCGGCGACATTGTCATCATTATGGCTTACGCCACAATGCCTTTCGAAGAGGCTCGCACTTTCAAACCCGCGGTAATTTTCCCCGACACCGCCACTAATCGTCTGTAATTTATTTAGTTAGTAACCATCAATCTCACTGCATAATGTTTGAAAAACTTAGCGAACGACTTGAGCGTAGTTTTAAAATTCTCAAAGGCCAAGGCAAAATCACTGAAATCAACGTAGCCGAGACCTTGAAGGACGTGCGCCGCGCTCTAATCGATGCCGACGTAAACTACAAAGTAGCCAAGTCATTCACCGACACTGTAAAAGCCAAAGCACTTGGCCAAAACGTGCTTACAGCCATCAAACCCAGCGAATTGATGGTGAAAATCGTGCACGACGAACTCACCGCGTTGATGGGTGGCGACGCCGCTCCCCTCAACCTCAAAGACAAGCCCGTGGTTATCCTTATGTCGGGCTTGCAAGGCTCCGGTAAAACCACCTTCTCCGGCAAACTTGCCAAGAAGTTGAAGAGCGAAAAAGCCATGCGTCCGTTGCTGGTAGCGTGCGACGTATATCGTCCCGCTGCTATCGACCAATTGAAAGTATTGGGCGAGTCGATTGAGGTGCCCGTGTTCACAATCGATGGTAGCAAAGACCCGGTGGACATTGCCCGTAAAGGTGTGGAATTCGGCCGCTCAAATCACCACGACCTCATCATCATTGATACCGCAGGCCGCTTGGCTGTCGACGAGCAAATGATGCAAGAAATTGAGAATATCAAGAAAGCCATCAAGCCTACCGAAACTTTGTTCGTTGTCGACTCTATGACCGGTCAAGATGCCGTGAACACCGCTCGTACTTTCAACGAACGCCTCGATTTTGACGGCGTAGTGCTCACCAAACTCGATGGCGACACCCGCGGTGGTGCTGCACTTTCAATCCGCACCGTAGTCACTAAGCCAATCAAATTTGTGGGCACCGGCGAAACTCTCGACGGCATCGACATCTTCTACCCCAGCCGTATGGCCGACCGTATCCTCGGCATGGGCGACATCGTGTCGCTGGTAGAACGTGCCCAACGCGAATTCGACGAAAAAGAAGCCGAAGAACTCGCTCGCAAACTCCAAAAGAACCAATATACATTTGTGGATTTCTACAAGCAAATCCAACAAATCAAAAAGATGGGCAACATCAAGGACCTTGCCTCGATGATACCCGGCTTGGGCAAAGCAATCAAAGATATTGACATCGACAACAGCGCTTTCAAGAGCATTGAGGCTATCATCAACTCAATGACTCTGCAAGAACGGATGCACCCCGAAATTATTAAGGGCACACGCGTGCGCCGTATCGCCCTCGGTAGCGGCACCACCATCCAAGAGGTAAACCGTTTGCTCAAACAATTTGAGCAAACTCGCCAAATGATGCGCATGGCCGGTTCGAAGAACCCTATGGCCGCAATGCGCGGACTCCGCGGTGCCATGCCCGGCATGAGACGTAAATAATCCTAAATCTAACCCAATACCTATTATGACTCAGCGAGCCGTAATAGGTATTATAACTACCTCAACATGACAATCATCGACGGCAAGCAAACTGCTGCCACTATCAAGCAAGAAATCGCCCAAATCGTGGCTGAACGCCTCGAAAAGGGATTGCGCCGCCCGCATTTGGCTGCCATTCTGGTAGGCCACGACGGCGGAAGTGAAACCTACGTTGCCAACAAGGTAAAAGCCTGCGAAGCCTGTGGCTTTAAATCCACCGTAATTCGCAGAGAAGACACCGTGACAGAAGCCGAGTTGCTCGAAATCATTGACCAACTCAACAACGATGATACCGTCGACGGCTTCATTGTGCAACTGCCCTTGCCCAAGCACATCAACGAGCAGAAAGTGACCGAAGCAGTCGATTTCCGCAAGGACGTGGACGGCTTCCACCCCATCAACGTGGGTCGTCAATCGCTCGGCATGCCTTGCTTCCACAGCGCCACTCCGGCCGGCATAGTCGAGCTGCTCCGTCGCTACAATATACCTACTCGCGGCAAAAACTGCGTGATAATCGGTCGCAGCAACATCGTAGGCAAGCCTTTGGCTGCTTTGATGATGCAAAAAGGCGTTGATGCCACAGTGACCGTGTGCCATAGCGCCACAGAGAACCTCAAAGAGGTGTGCCGCAATGCCGACATCTTGGTCGCAGCCCTTGGCCGCCCGGGATTTGTCACCGAAGATATGGTGAAAGAAGGTGCAACCGTAATCGACGTTGGCACCACCTTAGTACCCGACGCAACTCGTAAAACCGGCTTCCGCCTTAGCGGTGACGTGGACTTTGCCAATGTAGCGCCCAAGTGTTCGTTTATCACACCTGTGCCCGGCGGCGTTGGTCCGATGACTATTTGCACTCTGATGCAAAATACCCTCAAAGCCGCTACCGGCGAACTTTTCTGAAATGAACAATTGATAAGCATAGCGACAAATAGTCGCTATGCTAAAATATATCAAAGTGCCCATGCAGTCTACGCTCGCAATTCTTCTTTTCTCTTTGCTGTCGTTGCTGCTTGGCCGCGACGAGGCAGAGATAGTGTTTGCCGGCGATGCTATGATGCACCAAGGCCAAATCGATGCTGCTCGACGTAGCAATGGCACTTATGACTTCTCTGAATACTTCAGCGTAATCGCGCCATACGTGATATCGGCCGACTACGCTGTTGTCAATCTTGAAACTCCGATAGCGGGTGCGCCCTACTCCGGCTACCCCTGTTTCAATGCTCCGGCAACGTACTTAGACGCATT
The DNA here is from genome assembly GCA_004552725.1 of Bacteroidales bacterium. Lineage (GTDB taxonomy): Bacteria > Bacteroidota > Bacteroidia > Bacteroidales > Muribaculaceae > CAG-873. Next base: position 4,472 of record SFNM01000093.1, read on the forward strand.
ATCGGCAGCCGGCTTTGATTTGTTTCTTACTGCCAACAACCATACGCTCGACCGTGGCGACCGCGGCCTATGCGCCACTATCGACTCGCTTGATGCGCGCCAATTGGATCATTTAGGCACTTACAAATCTCCGACCGAACGTGCCAACTCATTACCCAAAATCAAGGTCATCAACAATATACGCGTGGGATTTCTCAATTACACCTACGGCACCAACGGCATATCTCCCCGAGGCAACGTGGTGGTAGATTATATCAACCGCGATGTGATGAAGCGCGATGTGGCGGCTCTTCGCAAAGCCGGTGCGGAAATCATCTTTGCCTGTGTGCATTGGGGCATCGAGTATCAACTTTTGCAACATCAATCGCAGACATCGTTGGCCGAGTACCTCCATTCGTTAGGCGTGGAGTGCGTGATAGGCGGGCATCCCCATGTGGTGCAACCTATCCACCTCAAAGACAATAGATTGACCGTGTATTCGCTCGGCAATTTCATATCTAATATGAAAACGACCGACACACGCGGCGGCGCAATGTTGCGAGTGACCATTTCGCGACAAGCCGATGGCTCAATATCTGTTGACGACGCATCTTACCGATTAGTCTACACTGTGCCGGCAGGTAATGGCCGCAACTTCCGGTTAGTTTGGCCCGACGCAGCCAACGATACTCGCGCTGCTGCATTTGCCCGGTCGGCTCGCGCTCTTTTTGGAAAGCATAACACCAATGTAGCGGAAGATAAGCCCTTGTTGTTGCAATTAATTAATAAATAATATGGCCAACGATTTCCGTTTCAAGCAATTTGCTCTTACACATCAGCGGTGCGCAATGAAAATCGGCACCGACGGCGTGCTTTTGGGAGCGTGGGCAGAGTTGGGCCGAGCCAACGGTAATGTGCTCGACGTGGGCGCCGGATGCGGAGTAATTGCGTTAATGCTCGCGCAACGATACGCACAGGCAAGTATCACGGCTGTGGAACTCGATGCCGAGGCCATGCTCGATTTGCGAGCAAACATCGAAGCATCGCCATGGGCCAACCGCGTGCAAGCCATCGAAAGTGATTACAAGGCAGTTGATGGCCATTATGATTTGATTGTAAGCAATCCGCCATTTTTTATCACAGGCGAACGCGCTCCTCAATCGGCTCGCGCTGCGGCTCGTCACATCGACCATGGACTTTCGCCAATAGCGCTAACTGCTTTTGCTGCCGAACACTTAAGCGATGGCGGACGTTTAGCAATGATTTTCCCGATTGAGCAATTGGCCGAAGTGGAATTTCAAGCAGCGCTGCATCACCTGAGTCCACTTCGTACCACCGAGGTGTTGTCCAATGCCTCGCGTCAGCCATTACGCGTGCTCACGGAGTTTGCCAAAGCCAACTGTCCATGTCTACGTTCTCGACTGATAATTCACGATAATGCCGGTGGTTACTCACCGGAATATATTTCCCTCACACGCAATTTTTACCTACACTTATGAATAACATCAAATACAACATTACGGCAGGTAGCAGTCTTTGGCTTCTACTCTTCGTTTCAATAATCGGCTACATTTTAGTGGGCTTAGTAGGATTATTTCTGCCAAGCGACAATGCAACTTTGGCACTTCGTATCGGTTCGGTATTTCAGCAAGTGTTTGCCTTCATCGCTCCCGCCATCGTCTGCGCCCTGATTAGCACGCGCCGACCCGATATTATGCTCCGGTTGCGAGGGAAAATTCATTCCAAGGCACTTTTGTGGACCATCGTGGTGATGATTGTTTCTATGCCGGCAATGGAAGCGTTGGTTCAACTCAACGACGCAATGCCAATGCCCGAACCGCTCTATAACTTCTTCCGCACTATCGAGGACTCGGCAGCACAAGTCACAGAAACAATGATTGGCGGCCACACGGTCGGCAACTTGATAGTCAATCTGTTGATAATGGCCGTTATGACCGGTTTTAGCGAAGAAATTTTATTTCGCGGAGCACTTACCGGCACACTGGCTCGCACCCGTCTCGGCATGGCCGGCGGCATTTGGGTGGGCGCAATTATCTTCTCATTGATGCACATGCAAATGTTCGGTTTCTTCCCCCGAATGTTGCTCGGAGCCTTTTTCGGCTATCTTATGTTCTGGAGAGGCTCAATTTGGTTGTGCGTTATAGCGCATGCCATCAACAATGGCCTTTATATCATCGCGAAACACCTCGGCTATGATGAAGCCACAGTAGAACAAACATCTATAAGTATCATTATAGTGGCAATAAGCATCGTGCTCACCTACTATGCCATCTACCAACTCCGCCGCGCCACGCACGAACCTGAATGATTAGCGGCGGTTGGCTTGTTTTTGGAGGAGGCGCTCAAACTTGCGACGCATGGCGCGGTTGCACTCGCCCAGCGCGGGGAGGTGGTTGGCGATGTAGGTGATGTCGTCGGCGGTGATTGCTGAACCTTCGGCAATGTAGGTGCTACTCGTTGAGAGGAGCAGGAATTGTTCGAATACGCGCGAATTGACCATGGTGCGCACGAATTGACCGGTGAGCAAGAGGTGGATATATGAGTTGAGCGCATTGCACATGTTGCTGATGTTGGTTCCGGCAAGGAGCGATGCCATGTCGAAGGTGATGTAGCGTGACGCAATGGT
>SFNM01000094.1 GCA_004552725.1 Bacteroidales bacterium
AAAGTGATATAAAACTATTGCATATCCCAAAAAAAATCAATAACTTTGCAGTCGCTTAGCAAAAATCACTGCCTTGTGGTGTAATGGTAGCACGTCGGATTCTGGTTCCGCCTGTGAGGGTTCGAATCCTTCCAAGGCAACTGATACATAAAAACGCCTATTCGTTTGTACGACGAATGGGCTTTTTTAATCATTTTCTGCGTGAAATGTTTCGCTTGAGAGTATTTTTTCGTAAATTTGCATTTTATTAGTGAATGATTATGAAAAGATATCTCCTTTATATATTATTGGCGGGTGCTATGGGTATGCAAGCGCAGATAGTCAATTATTCCGCTACAGCCATTGGTCAAGGGGCATCAAAAGATTTGGCTCCTTATTTTATTGGTGCGCTCAATGGCGGTCGTACCACTTCGGCTTCGTCGGCATTGCTTGATTTGTCGGCCTCGGTCGACTTGGATATGAGTCGTCGGTTTAGTTGGGGTGCCGGTGCTGAAATTATCTCCGGCGCAACGTCATCGGTTGATTATCAGCGATATGATCCGCAGGGATGGACAACTTCCAATAGTGGACCATCAGCCATTTGGATACAGCAATTGTATGGTGAACTGAAGTATCGCCAAGTGTTTTTGCGTTTAGGCCAAAAACAGCAACATTCGTTTTTGCTTGATGAAAACCTATCTTCGGGCGATTTGACTCGAAGCGCTAATGCTCGAGGAATTCCGGGTATTGAGGCCGGCTTTATTGATTTTGTAGACGTGCCGTTAACGAATGGTTGGCTACAAATCAATGGTGTGATTGAATATGGCAGATATGTTGACAGTGATTTTAAAGAAGAGCAATTCAACTATTACCATGGTCAAATCACTTCTGATTTGAATTATACTTATAAGCGATGCTATTTTCGCACTAAGCCAACAGAGCGGTTTGTGGCTACCATTGGTATGCAGACTGCCGGTCAGTTTGGCGGGAGTTATCGTCGATATGCAAATGGAAAACTAACCGGTTCGGAAAATCGTGGATTTAAGATAAAAGATGTGTTTAAAATGTTCTTCCCCACACAAGGTGGAGCAGATGGATATTACGAAGGCAACACACTCGGCTCATGGGATGTGAAACTGCAATACCGCCTGCGAAGCGGCGACGAACTAAGCGTTGTGTTTGAAGGCCCTTGGGAAGATGGTTCCGGCATAGGCCGTTGTAACGGTTTTGATGGCCTATGGGGCATCTATTATCATGCTGCCAAGCGTCAACTTATCAGCGGTGTTGCATTTGAGTATCTCGATTTTCGCAATCAAAGCGGTCCAATCCATTGGGCCACACACGATCGTCCGGGCACATCCATTGATGTTGAGGCCACCGGCGGCGATGATTATTACAACAGCGAGTATTATGGTTCATTCTCGAATTTTGGCATAGCGCAAGCCACACCATTCTTGGTGGCTCCGCTTTATAATCTTAACGGTTCACCAAAATTTATGCATAATCGCGCTCGCGGTTTCCATACGGCCATTTCCGGTTGGCTCTCATCCGAGATTTCTTACACTGTGAAATATAGTTACCAACAAGCGTGGGGGCAAGGAAGAGTGCCCTCAACTCACTGCTTGATTGATAATTCCGCTTCATTCGCCGCAAATTGGGACGCAAAGCGCTTGCTCGATGGATTATCTGTTTCAGCGCAAGTGGCTTTCGATGCCGGTAAATTGCGTGGTGACAATTTTGGCGGTATATTATCTGTGACATATTGTGGTAATTTCTCACTTTCAAGACATTAATTATGAAACAATTAACATATATTCTTGCGGTCTTTGCAGCATTTATCGTCACTGCATGCCAAAATAATGGAGATATCGGTGATCTTTTCGGTTCGTGGCGAGTCGACTCATATACCATTGACGGCCAATTGCAAACCGGAGCCCCGGAGAAAACAGTGTTCAGTTTTCAATCTTCTGTGGTAAATGTGTCTTTGATTACTGATGAATTTGGCGGTGCGTACCAACGCTTTGGCACCTGGCGTGAGACTGACGAAGAGTTTGTCTTCGACTTCACCCACCATGATAATACGACTTCGTCAGGCACGGACTTGTATCAAGCCCCCGAGTGGTTGAATTTCAGTAGCGATGCTCCGATGGTATTGCACAAAGATGAGCGTTCGTCGCGGAGTATGACGCTCAGTATCAGCGATGCGCAAAATCGTAGACATGTGTATATTTTAAGTAAAACTTGGTAAAAGATATGATTAATACTTCAAAACCTGTAGCAGTGACCGGAGCTGATGGCTTTATCGGTTCGCACCTCACGGAGGCACTCCTCAGTCGCGGTTTTCGTGTTCGTGCTTTAGCGCAATATAACTCGTTTAATAACTGGGGTTGGCTTGAAGATGTGGCACGCACACACAGCGATGGACGTCTTGAGATTGTGTGTGGTGATGTGCGCGACCCTGATTTTTGCCGCTCGTTTGTGCGCGGATGTGGCACTGTGTTCCATTTGGCTGCTTTGATTGCTATCCCATATAGTTATATGGCTCCCGATAGTTATGTCGACACAAATGTGAAAGGCACGCTCAATATGTGCCAAGCGGCTCGCGATGAGGCTGTAGAGCGTTTGATTGTGACTTCAACCTCTGAAGTCTATGGTACTGCTCAGTATGTGCCTATACCGGAAACACACCCTCGCCAACCGCAATCGCCCTATTCTGCCACTAAAATTGGTGCCGATGCTATAGCGCTGAGTTTCTACAATGCGTTTGAACTTCCGGTGGTGGTGGCAAGGCCGTTTAATACCTATGGCCCACGCCAAAGTGCTCGTGCTATCATTCCAACCATAATCGGACAGATTGCTGCCGGACGTACAGTAATCAAAGTTGGCGACTTAACCCCTACTCGCGATTTCAATTTCGTGGCCGACACCTGTCGCGGTTTCATTGCATTGGCCGAAACGCCCGGTATCGAAGGCCGCGAAATCAATATTGCAACCGGTACTGAGATTTCTATGGCCGATACCCTTAAGACCATAGCGCAAGTAATGGGACGCGAAGTGACGTTCGAAGTGGATCCTGAACGTATTCGCCCGTCAAAGAGCGAGGTGCGACGCCTTTGCGGCGATAATACGGTGATTACTTCTCTTACCGATTGGCGTCCTCAAGTATCGCTCGCCGAAGGCTTGCGCATCACAGCCGAGTGGTTCGTTCGTCCTGAAAATATAGCAAAATATAAGGTAGATATTTACAACCGATGAGCAATTGTATCAATCTCCTGTTTCTTGGCGGAGCCAAGCGTGTGTCGATGGCTCGTCGCTTTAAGCAAGCCGCGCATACACTGGGCTATGATTGCTGTATCTATAGTTATGAGATTTCTGCTACAGAGGCAATCGCTTGCGAGGGCGAAGTGATTATTGGCAAATTATGGCGCGATCCGCAAGTGTATGATCATCTGCGACTAATTTGTAGAGAGAAGCAAATACATGCTATCATTCCATTCGTTGATGGAGCCGTGCCGGTGGCTGCCGAATTGCATGATGTGGCTTTCGTGCCGACAGGCCGTAGCCAAGATGCCGAGCGGATGTTCGACAAAGTGGAGTCCGCTCGCAAGTTTGAGCAATTGGGACTACCAATTCCTCGTACTTATCACGAAGGTCAGCCATGTATGTGTTTAATAGCCAAGCCACGCCGAGGGTCTGCTTCAAAAGGTATTGTCGAAATCTCATCGCTAGAGGCGCTCAATAAGGTGCTGAGCCATGCCGATGATTATCTCATTCAAGAGCGCATCGACAATCGTGTGGAATACACAGTTGATTGCTACGTTGATACTCGAGGCTCACGTATTCTCACAACTTGCCCGAGGCGGCGCATTGAAGTCATCGGTGGCGAAGTATCGCGTACCGAAACGGTTGATGACCCGGAAATTGTGGCGCTTGCACGTCGCACCCTCGAAGCCACCGGATTGGTTGGCGCAGTCACGGTGCAAATGCTTCGCGACCTCGACACAGACCGACTAATGCTTATGGAAATTAATCCGCGATTGGGTGGCGGGGCTGTATGTTCAGTTGCTGCCGGAGCCGATATTCCGTCGCTTATTTTGCGAGAAGTCCTCGACCTTCCACCTGTGGAGCCTCGTTGGCAGCCGGGTGTGCAGATTGCTCGTTATCTTGATGAAGTAGTGTTTTATCCCAAAGAAAAATGACTGACAATCATATAATTATCATTGCTGAGGCCGGTGTGAACCATAATGGCAACTACGATCTCGCTCGCAAAATGGTTTACGCTGCTAAAGAAGCCGGCGCCGACTATGTGAAATTTCAAACGGCTGTGCCGGAGTTGGTTATATCCACTTATGCTCCCAAAGCCGAGTATCAAAAAGAAACAACCGGCAACGAACAATCTCAACTCGAGATGTGTCGTGCCATCCATTTGCCCCTCTCCGACTACGCACCGCTCAAAGCGCTTTGCGATGAAGTAGGCATCGGCTTTATGAGCACACCCTTCGACCTCGTTTCAATCGATTGCCTCGCCGACCTGGGTATGGATTATTGGAAAATTCCGTCGGGTGAGATTACCAACCTACCCTATCTGCGAAAAATAGCATTGAAAGGAGGAAAAGTGATACTTTCCACCGGAATGTCAACTCTTAGCGAGGTGGCTGCAGCCGTAGACGTGCTCGAAAAAAGCGGAATACCGCGCACCGATATCATAGTGCTCCATTGCACCACTCAGTATCCTGCACCATACGATTCGGTGAACCTTCGTGCGATGAATACACTCGCGCTACTGGGCTGTAAAGCAGTAGGTTATAGCGACCACACACAAGGTATTTCTATTCCTGTGGCTGCCGCAGCCCTCGGTGCCAAGGTAATCGAAAAGCATTTTACTCTCGACCGCAATTTGCCCGGTCCCGACCATCGCGCTTCGCTCGAGCCTGAAGAACTTGCTGAGATGATACGCTCAATTCGCTCTGTGGAGGCCGCGCTCGGCTCCGGTGACAAAATCGTGGCAGAGGCCGAACGACCGAATATTGCAGTGGCTCGAAAATCGATTGTGGCTGCGCGTGCTATCGCTCCCGGCGAGGTATTAACTGAGGAAAATATCACGGTGAAACGCCCCGGCAACGGTATCTCCCCTATGCTGTGGGATAAGGTAATTGGTTCGAGCGCGTCGAAAGCATATCTCCCCGACCAACTTATCGACGAGCAAGTATAGTTTCTTCTTCAATATGTTGCGTAAGATTAGGATGGTTTTGGCTGTGGCCACATTTTGTGCCACCACATTATTATTTATTGACACCACTGCCACTGCTGCACGCTTGTGGCCATGGATGGCGAGTGTGCAATTTGTGCCCGCCGTCTTGGCGCTCAATTTTGTGGCCATTGCCGCGATTGTAGCCATTACCCTACTCTTTGGACGCTTCTATTGTTCGGTCTTGTGTCCCTTAGGAGTGCTGCAAGACATAGTAATTTGGCTTCGTAAACTCTTTGCGCCAAAGAAGCGTCGCAACTCATTGCATAAATTTACTCCGGCTCATCAGCGAGTGCGATTAATCGTGCTATTCGGTTTCGTGGTTTTATTGGCCATGGGCCTTGTTACGGTCACGGCCTCAGCCATGGCATTGCTTATAGAACCGTATAGCGCTTTCGGTCGCATTGCCGCCTCGCTTATGCGTCCCTTAGCCGTATGGGTGTCGGCATCGACCGATACGCTACCGGTGGTTCCGATGTCGGTGGAAATCATTACTCTGGCGGTTGCATCCGTCACGTTGATTATACTCACGTTGACTGCATGGCGCTCGGGGCGAGCCTACTGCAATACCATCTGCCCGGTCGGCACTTTTTTAGGCCTGATTTCGCGCCATGCTGTAGTGGCTCCGCGCATTGATTTGGACAAATGTGTGAGTTGTGGACGTTGCGGACGCCAATGTATGTCTCATTGCATCGACACGGCCAACCATGCCATAGATCTAAGTCGTTGTGTGGCTTGTTTCGACTGCATCGACGCTTGCTCGGAAGGTGCTATCTCGTTTTCTGCCAGGCAGTTGGCCACAACCGTCAAAGACACTCCCCAAAACGCATCACGGCGTGCGTTTTTGGTATCATCGGCTATTGTCATCGGTGGTGTGGCCGCATCGGCTGCAAAGCGTGTCGCTCAATTGCGCACAAAGCAGCGGGCTGAGCACGTCACTTCTCCAGTGCCTGCCGGCGCTGTGTCGCTGAGCAACTTCCGGAGCCGTTGCGTTGCATGTCAACTATGTGTAAATGCTTGCAGTGAAGGCGTTTTGCGGCCAAGTACATCCCTGCTGTCGCCGATGCGTCCACAGATGGATTTCACGCGCGGTTATTGTCGACCGGATTGCACCGCCTGCTCGCAAGTATGTCCCACCGGCGCCATTTCACCAATCACCATCGAACAAAAGCGTAATATTCAAATTGGAATAGCCGTTGTGGATGCTTCCGCTTGTATCTCAGCGGCTTATGGTCAACACTGTGGCTCCTGCGCCTCGCATTGCCCGGCTTCGGCCATCACTATGGAGCAAGGTCGCAATGGCAATGTAGTGCCGGTAGTCGATTCCGCCCGATGTGTTGGCTGTGGCGCATGCGAATACCACTGCCCCGTAGGCACTGTGCAATCGCTTTCCGCCACTTCCGCGGCCATACATGTAGAAGGCTTAGCCACTCACACAAATGCAAGTGAGGCTGTAGAGCGTGAGTCCTCCGTAGCGTCGGTCAAACAAAGTGGCTGCGTGGGTTGTCATCATTGTATGCCCTGTCCTTACGGCGTCGACATCCCAGGCTCGCTGCGCGCTTACGACGAGGCACTTAGCCTTGGACTTGCCGGCCAACAAGTGCGCCAATACATCCTCCACCGTGTGAACCGTGCCAACCTTCCCGACCGTTGTATCGCTTGCGGCGCCTGCCTGAGCCGCTGCCCTCACCGCATCTCCATCCCGGATATTATGCAACAACTTTAATTCACAGAGGTATACGTAGCGTAACCATCCGAAAGAGGCCGACTTTTGGGAATGCGAGTATATGGCGAACTTTGCGGTAAAAAAGTCATGTTCAATCTAAATGAGAACAACCGCTTCGT